>JAEWME010000449.1 GCA_023393265.1 Bacteroidota bacterium
GAGTTTTGAAGACATTAGGCGAAAGAGAATAAAAAATTAGTTTAAAAATTACAATAAAAAATCATTATCGAAATGGCAGATTTAAAAGCACTTGCGGAAGAGTTAGTAAACTTAACTGTAAAAGAAGTAAATGAATTAGCCGGAATTTTAAAATCGGAATATGGTATTGAACCTGCTGCTGCTGCAGTAGCTGTGGCTGCTGCTCCCGCTGGTGGTGCAGAAGAAGCTGAAGAAAAAGTTCAGACTGAATTTGACGTAATTTTGAAATCAGCTGGTCAATCGAAATTGGGCGTTGTGAAACTGGTTAAAGAATTGACCGGCCTTGGTTTGAAAGAAGCTAAGGAAGTAGTTGACGCTGCTCCTAAAGCAATCAAGGAAAAAGTTTCTAAAGATGAAGCTGAAGCATTAAAATCTCAATTAGAAGAAGCTGGAGCTGAAGTTGAACTTAAATAAAATTCTTGCAACCTTATTTCTAGGTTGATACAGGTTTAGAACCTCACATGTGTGGGGTTCTATGCCTTTTTGTATATTTATCTTACAAGTTCAATTTAATTAATATACAGCAATGTCAGTAAAGATTGAAAACCAGAGGATTAGCTTTTCTTCGACCAAAACCGTCTTCGATTATCCTGATTTTCTTGAAGTACAGGTTAAATCCTTCATCGAGTTTTTCCAGTTGGGCACGACGCCCGATCAGCGGAAAGATGAAGGTTTGTGGAAGGTTTTCGAAGAAAATTTCCCTATTACCGATACCAGAAATAACTTCGTATTAGAATTTGTTGATTATTCAGTAGATCCGCCACGCTATTCGATTGAAGAGTGTATTGAGCGCGGTTTGACTTTTAGTGTTCCGTTAAAAGCCAAATTGAAATTATATTGTACCGATCCGGAACATGAGGACTTCGATACTGTTGTTCAGGATGTATACCTGGGAACTGTTCCTTACATGACTCCACGTGGTACATTTGTTATTAACGGGGCTGAACGCGTTGTTGTTTCTCAGCTGCACCGCTCTCCGGGCGTATTCTTCGGACAGAGCATGCACGCCAATGGTACAAAACTCTATTCAGCAAGGATTATTCCTTTTAAAGGATCATGGATCGAATTTGCAACCGACATCAATAGCGTGATGTTTGCTTATATCGATCGTAAGAAAAAATTACCTGTAACCACTTTGCTTCGTGCAATTGGTTTTGAAAGTGACAAGGATATCCTTGAAATTTTCGACCTCGCTGATGAGATTAAGGTATCTAAATCTGGTTTAAAGAAAATCGTTGGTCGTAAGCTGGCAGCCCGTGTTTTAAAGACTTGGGTGGAAGACTTCGTTGACGAAGATACCGGTGAAGTGGTGTCGATCGAACGTAACGAGGTTGTTATCGACCGTGAAGTTATCATCGAAAATGATCATATTGACGAAATCGTTGATTCAGGAGCAAAAACAATTCTTCTTCACAAAGAAGACCAGAATCTTCAGGATTTTGCCATTATTTATAATACACTTCAGAAAGACCCTTGTAACTCTGAAAAGGAAGCTGTTTTATATATCTATCGCCAGTTGCGCAACGCAGAACCGCCGGATGACGCTACTGCACGCGACGTGATCGACAAGCTTTTCTTCTCGGAGAAACGATATGACCTTGGAGAAGTTGGCCGTTACAGGATCAACAAAAAACTGAACCTCAACATTGACATGGGAGTGACAGTTTTGACCAAGGAAGATATTATTGAAATTATCAAGTATTTGATCAAGCTGGTTAACTCGAAAACTGACGTTGACGATATCGACCACTTGAGCAACCGCCGCGTGAGGACTGTCGGCGAACAAATGTACAATCAGTTTGGTGTTGGTTTAGCCCGTATGGCTCGTACAATTCGTGAACGAATGAACGTTCGCGACAACGAGGTATTTACGCCGATCGATTTGATTAATTCGAAGACTTTGTCATCGGTAATCAACTCGTTCTTCGGAACCAATGCCCTTTCTCAGTTTATGGATCAGACTAACCCGCTGGCAGAAATGACGCATAAACGTCGTATGTCAGCATTGGGTCCTGGCGGTCTCTCTCGCGAAAGAGCAGGCTTCGAAGTTCGTGACGTTCACTATACTCACTATGGACGTTTGTGTCCGATTGAAACGCCTGAAGGACCGAACATTGGTTTGATCTCTTCACTTTGCGTTTTCGCCAAAGTGACCGATCTTGGTTTCATTGCAACTCCTTATCGTAAGGTAGAGAATGGTACAGTCGATTTGTCTGAAGATGGTGTAGTTTTCCTGACTGCAGAAGAAGAAGAAGGAAAGATCATTGCTCAGGCTAATGCACCAATTGACAATGACGGAAACTTTATCAACCAGAGGGTGAAAGCTCGTCTGGACGGCGACTATCCGATTGTTCCCAGGGCTGATGTTAATATGATGGACGTTGGTCCAAACCAGATTGCATCAGTCGCTGCTTCATTAATTACCTTCCTTGAGCATGACGATGCGAACCGTGCGTTGATGGGATCGAACATGATGCGCCAGGCTGTTCCGCTTCTTCGGCCCGAAGCTCCAATCGTTGGTACCGGCCTCGAAGCTCGCGCTGCCGTTGACTCAAGAGTTTTGGTCGTAGCTGAAGACAACGGTGTTGTTGAATTTGTTGATGCCGACGAAATTCAGATTCGTTACGACAAAACCGAAGAAGAACGGTTTGTTAGCTTCGATCCGGAAATTGTTACCTATAGAATTTATAAATTCCAGAAAACCAACCAGGGTACTGTTGTTGACCTGAAGCCTATCGTATTCAAAGGTCAGCGTGTAACTAAAGGACAGGTACTTACCGAAGGGTATGCTACCCAGGGCGGTGAACTTGCTCTTGGTCGTAACCTGAAAGTTGCCTTCATGCCTTGGCAGGGATATAACTATGAGGATGCGATCGTAATTTCGGAACGTGTAGTTCGTGAAGATATCTTCACTTCTGTTCACGTTGATGAATACGCCTTGGAAGTTCGCGACACGAAACGTGGTATCGAAGAATTCACTTCGGACATTCCGAATGTGAGCGAAGAAGCAACCCGGAACCTCGATGAAAACGGTTTGATCCGTATCGGTGCTGTGGTGAAACCAGGCGATATCCTGATTGGTAAGATCACCCCGAAAGGTGAATCAGATCCTTCTCCGGAAGAAAAACTGCTTCGCGCCATTTTTGGTGACAAAGCCGGTGATGTGAAAGATGCTTCTTTGAAAGCTTCTCCATCGCTGAATGGTACTGTCATCGACAAAAAATTGTTCTCACGCGTTGTGAAGGACAAAAAAGGCAAAATGGCAACCAAACCGTTGCTCGATGCCATCGACGAAGAATTCGACCGTGGTGTTGCCGCATTACGTGCCAAGCTTGAAGATAAACTTTTCACGCTGGTGAACGGCAAGACGAGCCAGGGCGTAAAAGATTACTACGGTGGAGATATCATCGCAAAAGGTGTAAAATTCACACTGAAACAACTTCAGGAAATTGATTATCTGACAATTAATCCATCAAAATGGACGACAGATAAAGATAAGAACGATATGATTTTCGCGCTTATCAACAATTTCATCATGAAATATAAAGAACTCGAAGCTGTATCGAAACGTAAACGTTACAACGTAACCATCGGTGATGAGCTTCCTGCAGGTATTATCCAGCTTGCAAAAGTTTATGTCGCTAAAAAACGTAAACTGCAAATTGGAGATAAGATGGCAGGTCGTCACGGGAACAAGGGTATCGTTTCGCGTATTGTTCGCGACGAAGATATGCCTTTCCTCGAAGACGGAACACCGGTCGATATCGTTTTGAACCCGCTTGGTGTGCCTTCGCGTATGAACCTTGGTCAGATTTACGAAACTGTTTTGGCATGGGCTGGCAAAGAGTTGGGATTGAAATTTGCAACTCCGATTTTCGACGGTGCATCGCTTGAGCAGGTTTGCGAGTTTACCGACAAAGCAGGTGTTCCTCGTTATGGTAAGACTTATCTGCGTGACGGCGGCACTGGCGAACCGTTCGACCAGCCTGCAACTGTGGGTGTTATCTACATGCTGAAACTGGGTCACATGGTTGAAGATAAGATGCATGCCCGTTCAATCGGACCATATTCTTTGATCACTCAGCAGCCACTTGGAGGTAAAGCTCAGTTCGGAGGTCAGCGTTTTGGGGAAATGGAAGTTTGGGCACTCGAAGCTTTCGGTGCATCAAATATTCTTCAGGAAATCCTCACGGTCAAATCAGACGACGTTTTGGGTCGTGCAAAAGCTTACGAATCGATTGTTAAGGGAGAACCGATGCCTGCGGCTGGTATCCCCGAATCATTGAACGTATTGCTTCACGAGTTGCGTGGTCTTGGTTTGAGTGTAAACCTGGATTAATTTGCGGAAAATCGGTTCGATTTCCCTGTTATAAACTAGAAAAATAACGATCGATATATGGCATTCAGAAAAGACAACAAAGTTAAAAGCAGCTTTGCCAAAATTGGTATCAGTCTGGCTTCTCCGGAAGAGGTTCTCGAACGCTCGCACGGTGAAGTATTGAAACCAGAAACGATAAATTACCGAACTTATAAACCTGAACGCGACGGTTTGTTCTGCGAACGAATCTTTGGTCCGGTAAAGGATTATGAGTGTCATTGCGGTAAATACAAGCGGATTCGCTACAAAGGCATCGTTTGCGACCGTTGTGGTGTTGAAGTGACCGAAAAGAAAGTTCGCCGCGAGCGAATGGGCCACATTTCACTGGTGGTTCCGGTTGCGCACATCTGGTATTTCAAATCGCTCCCGAATAAAATCGGTTACCTTTTGGGATTGCCAACCAAAAAACTTGATGCAATTATTTATTACGAAAGATATGTCGTTATCCAGCCGGGTGTAAAAGCACAGGATGGGGTGAAATATCTTGATTTCCTTTCAGAAGAAGAATACCTAGACATTTTGGATTCACTTCCAAAGGAAAATCAGTACCTCGACGATGAAGATCCAAACAAGTTTATCGCCCGCATGGGTGCTGAAGCATTGTACACATTGCTGCAGCGTCTTGAGCTGGATGATATGTCTTTTGACCTTCGTCATAAAGCAAACACCGAAACTTCTCAGCAACGTAAGAATGAAGCGCTCAAACGCCTCCAGGTTGTTGAAGCTTTCCGTGCCAGCAAAAACATCAATCGCCCTGAGTGGATGATTGTGAAGGTTGTGCCGGTTATTCCTCCTGATTTACGTCCGTTGGTTCCGCTCGACGGTGGCCGTTTCGCTACCTCCGATTTGAACGACTTGTATCGTAGGGTAATCATCCGTAACAACCGTTTGAAACGACTGATCGAGATCAAAGCTCCGGAAGTGATTTTGCGTAACGAAAAACGTATGCTTCAGGAAGCTGTTGACTCATTATTCGATAACTCAAGAAAATCGAATGCAGTTAAGACTGAAAATAACCGTGCGCTGAAGTCACTTTCCGACAGTTTGAAAGGTAAACAAGGTCGTTTCCGTCAGAACTTGTTGGGTAAACGTGTTGACTATTCGGCTCGTTCGGTAATCGTTATCGGTCCTAAGCTGAAATTGCATGAATGCGGTTTGCCAAAAGACATGGCTGCCGAATTATTCAAGCCGTTTATCATTCGCAAGCTGATTGAACGCGGTATCGTGAAGACCGTGAAATCAGCCAAGAAAATCGTTGATCGCAAGGATCCGGTTGTTTGGGATATTCTTGAAAATGTACTGAAAGGACATCCCGTAATGCTGAACCGTGCGCCCACCCTGCACCGATTGTCAATTCAGGCATTCCAGCCTGTTTTGGTCGAAGGTAAGGCAATTCAGTTGCACCCATTGGTTTGTACCGGGTTCAACGCCGACTTCGATGGTGACCAGATGGCTGTGCACGTACCGCTTGGCAATGCTGCTGTTCTGGAAACACAGATGCTCATGCTGGCTTCGCACAACTTGCTGAACCCTGCCAACGGTGCGCCTATCACCGTGCCTTCGCAGGACATGGTTCTCGGTCTGTATTACATGACCAAACCGCGCCCGGGAGCCAAAGGCGAGGGAATGATTTTCTATTCTACTGAAGAAGTAATTATTGCATACAACGAAGGCGCTGTCGATCTGCACGCAATCGTGAAAGTAAAAGTTGAAGACGTTGACGAAAACGGCGAGATGTTTAAACACATCATCGAAACAACCGTTGGACGTATCATTTTCAATCAATCTGTTCCGAAGTCGGTTGGTTACATCAACCAGTTGGCAACCAAAAAGTCACTGCGTACCATTATTTCTGACATCTACAGAAAAACAGGCAATGCTGTAACTGTAAAATTCCTTGATGATATCAAGGATTTGGGTTACATGATGGCTTATCGCGGTGGTTTGTCGTTCAACCTGAGTGACGTTGTTGTTCCTGAAGATAAAAAGGAAATTGTTGACGCCGGATATAACGAAGTTGAAGAAGTGATGATGAACTACAACATGGGTTTCATCACCAACAACGAACGTTACAACCAGGTAATCGATATTTGGACACATGCCAATGCGAAACTGACCAACTCAGTAATGAAAACGCTGAGCACCGACCGTCAGGGATTCAACTCTGTATATATGATGTTGGACTCTGGGGCCCGTGGTTCGAAAGAGCAGATTCGTCAGTTGTGCGGTATGCGTGGTTTGATGGCAAAACCGCAGAAATCAGGTTCTACCGGATCGCAGATTATCGAAAACCCGATTTTGGCAAACTTCAAGGAAGGTCTGTCGGTACTTGAGTACTTCATCTCAACCCACGGTGCTCGTAAAGGTTTGGCCGATACCGCTTTGAAAACTGCTGATGCTGGTTATTTGACCCGTCGTTTGGTTGACGTGGCTCAGGATGTGATCATTCAGGAAGAAGATTGCGGTACATTGCGTGGTTTGGTGGCTGCTGCTATTAAAAACAATGAAGAAGTAGTTGCTTCGCTTTCTGAAAGAATTGTTGGACGTACAACCGTTCACGACATATACAATCCACTTTCGGGTGAATTAATCATCGCTTCAGGAGATATTATTACTGAAGAGATTGCAAACAGGATCGAAGATTCTCCAATCGAATCGGTTGAAATCCGTTCGGTGTTGACCTGCGAATCGAAGGTGGGTGTTTGCGCAAAATGTTACGGTTTGAACCTGGCTGGAAGCACTATGGTTCAACGAGGTGAGGCTGTTGGTGTAATTGCCGCACAGTCGATTGGTGAACCTGGAACACAGTTGACACTGCGTACCTTCCACGTTGGTGGTATTGCCGGTAATATTTCGACTCAGTCAACCATTGAATCAAAATACGATGGTGTTGCTGAAATTGATGAGCTTCGCGTTGTTGAACAACCCAATGAATCAGGTGTAAAAACCTATGTGGTTGTGAGCCGTTTGGCTGAATTGCGCATCATCGACAAAAACACACGTATCCAGCTTTCAACTCATAACATTCCTTATGGTTCGAAGCTCTTTATCGAAAACGGGCAGGAAGTGAAGAAGGGAATGCGTATTTGCGAATGGGACCCGTATAACGGCGTTATCATCACCGAATTCAAGGGACGTATTGCTTTCGATCAGTTGATCGATGGTGTGACATACCGCGAAGAATCAGATGAACAGACAGGTTACAAGGAAAAGGTAATCATCGAAACCCGCGACAAAACCAAGAACCCGTCATTGAGGATTTTGGACGAAAACGGGGATGTAATCCGCACCTATAACTTGCCGGTAGGCGGTCACATGGCCGTTGAAGACAACCAACTGGTTGAAGCTGGCGCCGTTTTGGTGAAGATTCCGCGTGCTGCTGGTAAAGCAGGCGACATCACTGGTGGTCTGCCTCGTGTTACCGAGTTGTTCGAAGCACGTAACCCCTCGAATCCAGCTATTGTTTCGGAAATCGACGGTGAAATTTCTCTTGGGAAAATCAAACGTGGTAACCGTGAAATCGTTGTAACCTCGAAGACTGGAGAAGTTAAACGCTATCTGGTTCCGCTTTCGCGACAGATTCTCGTTCAGGAAAATGACTATATCCGTGCAGGAACTCCGCTTTCTGACGGTGCCATTACCCCATCAGATATTTTGGCGATTAAAGGCCCAACTGCTGTTCAGGAATATATTCTGAATGAGGTTCAGGACGTATATCGTATGCAGGGTGTGAAGATCAACGACAAGCATTATGAGGTGATCATTCGCCAAATGATGCGTAAGGTTGAAATCGACGACCCGGGTGATACACGCTTCCTCGAAAAACAGATTGTTGACAAGCACGAATTCCTGCATGAAAATGATTGGATTTACAACAAGAAAATTGTTGTTGATGCTGGTGATTCAGATAGTTTGAAACCAGGTATGATTATCACGTCTCGTCGTTTGAGAGACGAGAACTCAACGTTGCGTCGTCGCGACAAGAAGCTTGTTGAAGGCCGTGATGCAATTCCTGCAACATCCAGTCAGATACTTCAGGGTATTACCCGTGCTGCACTTCAGACAAGAAGCTGGTTGTCTGCTGCGTCGTTCCAGGAAACTACCAAAGTTTTGAACGAAGCTGCTATTCAGGGTAAAGTTGACTACCTCGACGGATTGAAAGAAAACGTTATCTGCGGTCACTTGATTCCGGCTGGTACAGGTTTAAAAGAGTATAAAAACCTGGTTGTTGGTTCGCGCGATGAGTACGACAAGATGACTGAAATGAAAGATTCTGAAAGAGTTTTAAGAGACTAATTATGGAAGATCTGAAAAATAACAATCAATTGCAGATTGAATTGACTGAGGAAGTGGCTCAGGGAACTTATTCGAACCTTGCAATCATTACTCATTCCAACTCTGAATTTGTAATTGATTTTGTTCGGGTAATGCCTGGAATTCCGAAGGCAGGCGTGAAATCGAGGGTTATTTTAACTCCCGAGCATGCCAAGCGTTTGTTGCTAGCTTTGCAGGACAATATTCAGAAATTCGAAAACGTGAATGGTCCGATTAAGAACGTAAGGGGACATGATCCATTGTTGCCTCCGATGACTTTTGGAGGACCAGTTCCGGTTGCATAAGTCATTAGTTGACAGATAAAAAAAGAAAAGGGGTATCGTTTGATACCCCTTTTCTTTTTATGATTTATTAGTATTGTTGGTTGATAAATGTCAATTTATAAGTTTTAATGTTAATTAATTGATAATTGTTAAAAATACAAATTACAAAGGCCGCCCTCTCCTCCCATATAATTGGTAACATTGTTACGGATTTCTTAAAATGGGAAGTGTTTTTTTGTTTAAACCTAAATAGTAAAATTTATGAGTGAAATGGAGATAGCTCTCGAACTTTTGGGAGTTGGGATGGTCACAGTTTTTATCATTTTATCCCTTGTTGTAATTTTGGGGAGTTTGATTATCAAGGTTGTAAATAAATTTATGCCTGAAGTTGAGAAAGTAGTCTTGCCCACATCCGGAAATTTTTCCACATCAGAAATTAATCCAAAAAAAATGGCAGCTATCGTTTCAGCAGTAAATGTTGTAACAAAAGGTTCAGGACGTGTAAAAAAAATAGAGAGGCTTTAGAATTATTAATTCTGGAGCCTTTTTTTGTGTAAAAAACTAATTCTTATTAAATCAACGATTAAATGACAATTGACTTATGAGTGGAAGAAAGATTAGGTTTTCATTGGTGTATCGTGACATGTGGCAGTCGTCTGGGAAATATGTGCCACGAGTTGATCAATTGGTGAAGGTTGCTCCGCATATTGTGGATATGGGCTGTTTTTCACGGGTAGAAACCAATGGTGGCGGATTTGAGCAGATTAATTTGCTTTTTGGAGAAAATCCTAATAAGTCGGTTCGCGAATGGACAAAACCATTCCACGACGCAGGGATCCAGACCCACATGCTGGAAAGGGCTTTAAATGGTATTCGTATGAACCCGGTTTCCGCCGACGTGCGAAAGCTGATGTTTAAAGTGAAGAAAAAGCAGGGCACTGACATTGCCCGTTCTTTCTGCGGATTGAATGATCCAAGAAATATCCTGGATTCTGTGAAATACGCGAAAGAAGGAGGAATGATTGCCCAGGCAACCCTGAGTTTGACTTACTCGAAGGTTCACACTGCTGACAGCTTTATTAACCTGGCCGACGAGTTGATAAAAGGTGGAGCCGACGAAATTTGTCTAAAAGACATGGCTGGTATCGGACGACCGGCTTGGTTGGGGAAAATTGTACGTGGCATCAAAGCAATGCATCCTGAAATTCCTTTGGAATATCATTCACACTCAGGACCAGGCTTCGCTATGGCTTCCATTCTGGAAGTTTGCCGTGCTGGTGTTGATTACATTGATGTTGCCATGGAACCACTTTCGTGGGGAACCGGACACGTCGATTTACTTGCTGTTCATGCTATGCTGGAAGATGACGGTTTCGACGTTCCGAAGATTAATATGGATGCCTATATGAAAGTGCGTTCGCTGACTCAGGAATTTATAGAAGATTTCCTTGGTTACTACATCGATCCCAAAAACCGTTACATGAATTCGATGCTTATCGGTCCCGGACTTCCGGGAGGGATGATGGGCTCGTTGATGGCCGATCTTGAAAATAACCTTGCAAGCCTTAATAAATGGCTGGTTAAACGCAATAAACCGCAACTAACTCAGGACGAATTGCTGATTAAACTTTTCAACGAAGTAGAATATATATGGCCAATGCTTGGTTATCCGCCTCTGGTAACTCCATACAGTCAGTATGTGAAGAATCTCGCGCTGATGAATGTGATGCAGATCGAAAAAGGTGAGGCACGCTGGAGTATGATTGCCGACAATATTTGGGATATGCTCATTGGTAAAGGTGGGAAACTTTCTGGAGAACTTTCTCCAGAAATTATAAAACTAGCCAAAGAAGCAGGTAAAGAATTCTATACCGGAAATCCTCAGGATTTGTATCCCGACAATCTGGACACTTTCCGCAAAGAGATGGTAGAAAAAGGTTGGGATTTTGGGCAGGATGACGAAGAACTGTTTGAGTTGGCCATGCACCCACAGGAATATCGAGCCTATAAATCTGGCGCGGCCAAAAAGGCTTTTGAAGAAGATTTGGCGAAACGTCGATTGGAAGGCGGCGGCATCAATCAGGGGAAAGGAACACCTGCTGTGGCCGAAACTCCTAAAGCTGTCGCTGAATTGAAACCGCAGTCGATGATCATCGATGTTGAAGGTGAAAAATTCAGAGTATCTGTTGAATATGGCGACTTTGCTTCAACTCCTGAAGTAAAACCAGTTGCTAAAGTTGAAGTGCCAGTTGCTGCTCCGGCTCCTGCTCCCGTTTCTTCAGGTGTTGCTAAAAATATTCTTGCTCCGCTGGAAGGTAAGTTTTACCTGACGAAAGAAAGCTCGGAAACTCCTATCAAAGTGGGCGACATCATTAAAGTGGGTGATTTGATCGGCTATGTGGAAGCAATGAAAACATTCAACGCCATCCGTTCTGATGTCGCTGGAACCGTTACCGACATCTGTTATAATTCGGGTTCGGAGATTGAGGAAGATGATGTACTTGTAAAAATTAAGTAAGCACTGGCAGAAATGGGTATTCTTGAGAATTTATATAAAATGACAGCAATCCAGGATCTCATCGATCATCCCGGATATTTGCTGATGCTTGGAATTGGATCTTTTCTGCTTTACCTCGGTATCAGGAAACAATACGAACCTTTGCTGCTGGTGCCGATAGCTTTTGGCGTTATCCTGGCTAATTTGCCGGGAGGAGGGATGGGTGTTGTGCCGGCTGATATGGTTAATCTTGAAGGCGGTCATACCAAAAACCTTTTAGAAATAGCTCATGACTATGGAATTATGAATTACCTGTACTATGCATTAATCAAAACTGGGTTTTTGCCGCCTATTATCTTCATGGGTATTGGGGCTTTAACCGATTTTGGTCCTATGTTACGCAATCTGCGTCTGGCATTTTTTGGTGCCGCAGCGCAGTTGGGTATCTTCATTGTTCTACTCACTTCAATAGCACTTGGATTTACAGCCAAAGAGGCTGCGTCGCTCGGAATTATTGGTGGAGCAGATGGCCCAACGGCAATCTATACAACAATCAAACTGGCTCCTCATTTGCTTGGGCCTATTGCAATTGCCGCATACTCATATATGGCGCTGGTTCCGGTAATCATCCCATTGGTTGTAAGACTTACTTGCTCTAAAAAGGAACTTTTGATTAACATGAAGGAAATGGACAAAAAATATCCTTCGAAAGTTAAAATTAAAAATCTCAGGGCGGTGAAGATTGCATTCCCGATCGTTATGGGTATCGTTATTTCGATTTTTGTTCCTTCTGCAGTGCCACTTCTTGGTATGTTGCTATTTGGTAACCTGATTAAAGAAATCGGTGTTAATGTTGCTCGTTTGAGTGATGCAGCAACAGGGGCAATCCTGAATACAGCTACGATTTTTCTTGGGTTGTCGGTTGGTGCAACCATGACTGCAGATGTTTTTCTCGATTTCAAGACCATCATGATTGTTGTTGGCGGTTTTCTCGCTTTTGCTGTTTCAATCTTTGGCGGCATCATGGGAGTTAAAGTCACCAATCTTTTAACAAAGAAGAAAATCAATCCGCTTTGCGGAGCAACAGGTTTGAGCGCTGTTCCAATGGCATCGCGGGTTGCAAACGAAATCGCACTGAAACATGATTCATCAAATCATATCCTTCAGTATTGTATGTCAAGTAATATTTCAGGAGTAATTGGTTCGGCAGTTGCTGCCGGCGTACTGATCTCCTTTCTGCAATAAGATTATTGATTTTAGTAGTAGGAGCGCTCTTCGGTTTCGGAGAGCGCTTCTTTTGTAATGTTCGATAAATTCAAAAAAACGATGTTACTGAATTGTAACAATCTCGCGCGGAATGCTATTTTTGCGTGAAACTAACTAATTGGCTCCGGAATAATTAAGCTGAATAGGACGCTGTGAGGAAGTAGGTTTCTTGTGTGTCTTCAGAAAATTTTTGGGGCAACTAACGATTTACAAATGCTTAAAAATTGTATATTTTCTCTATGCCTGGTCATACTCTCTCTTACGTCCAATGCTCAGGCAGTACGGATTAATGAAGTGATGAGTTCCAATGGTGGCGCATTAACCGACAAAAGTGGTGATTCCCCGGATTGGATCGAATTGTACAATCCTGGGCCGAATCCGGTACAGCTTACGGGATGTGGTTTCAGCGACAAAAAAGGTGAACCTTACAAATGGATATTTCCGGATGTGCTGATGAATCCGGATAGCTACCTCGTTGTTTTTGCTTCAGGGAAAGATATTCGTAACCCGCTCTTGTATTGGAATACCGTAGTTGCTGTTGATGATACAATGAATTATTTGGTTCCTTCTTCGGAGCCTGCCGGAAACTGGAGATTACCCGATTTTAACGATAGTTCCTGGAGTCGTGGACAAAGCGGATTTGGATTTGGCGATGGAGACGATTCAATAATTCTGCCAGTAAATTCGGTTTCAGTTTTTCTTCGGAAAGAATTTTATATAGACGATCCGGCTACCATAGATGAGATTGTGCTCCACATGGACTATGATGATGGTTTTGTTGCTTATGTCAATGGTGTCGAGATAGCCCGGGCATTCATGGATAATACGGGCAGCTTTCCGGGATATAAAACTGTAGCCTCTGGAAATCATGAAGCATTGATGTATCAAGGTTTGCAGCCTGAAAAATTTGTTTTTCGAAATTCCGAAGGACTTTTGCGTAAAGGAAAAAATGTGTTGGCTATTCAGGTTCATAATTCGTCAGACACCTCGTCGGATATGAGTGCGATGGCTTTTTTATCACTCGGCTCTTTTTATCCTTTCATCGATCCCAAAATTGTTGATCAGTTGCAGCTGGATAACAACGAACTACACACCAATTTTAAAATCGATGCCGATGGTGAATCTGTTTATATTACAAGTGCTAATGGTGAGTTGATGGATAGCGTTGCAGTTGTTCCGCTTGCTATTAATAATTCATACGGAAGGACAATTGCTGATCCTTCAGTTTGGGGAATTTATACAACTTCAACGCCGGGTAAGGCAAATGATGGCAGTGTTTTCTCTTCCGATGATGTTGGTGTCCCTGTGTTTAGTTCACCTGGAGGACGATATAGTACCTCACTGAAAATTTCGCTTTCTGCACCCACTCCCGGCGATTCCGTTTATTATACTGTTGATGGTTCTGAGCCAACACGTACTTCTACGCTAGCTAAAGGAGAAATCAACCTCATTAATTCCAAGGTTGTAAAAGCGCGGATACTGAAATCAGGAATGATCCCGGGGCGTGTCGTCACCAATTCGTATATTCTTTACAATAGTCACGATTTGCCCGTTGTGTCTCTTTCGTTAAATCCAGATGATTTATGGGATTACAACAATGGAATTTATGTGTTGGGGCCCAACGCAGAGACTGGAAATCCGAATTTTGGTGCCAATTTCTGGCAAGATTGGGAGAAACCTTGTCACATAGAGTTTTTCGAACCCGATGGAAGCCGACCGGTTGATCTAGATGCGGGAGTTAAAATATTTGGAAACTGGTCAAGGGCAAATGCCCAAAAGTCGCTTGCCATTCATTTCAGGAAAGATTATGGCGAGGATAAGGTGAAATATAAGTTTTTTGAGGACCGGCCATTTGACGAGTTCAAAGCGCTCGTATTGCGAAACTCCGGAAACGACTGGAATAATACCATGTTTCGTGATGGTCTGATGTGTACTGTCTCGATTGGGATGAATTTTGACCAGATGGCATACCGGCCAGCGGTTATTTTCCTGAATGGTCAGTACTGGGGAATTCAGAATATCAGGGAAAAGATCAACGAACATTTTATTGCTTCGAATCATCCTGAAGTTGATCCCGATAGTATTAACATGCTCGAAAATGATGGTCAGGTTATACTTGGTTCTTCCGACGATTGGTGGAGCCTCTATAACTTTGTCGAAGGAGCATCATTGGCATTGCAGGGAAATTATCAAAAGGTTGAAGCACAATTGGACATCTGGAGTTTTATTGACTATTATTCCACCCAGATTTTTTATGCAAACTGGGACTGGCCCGGGAACAACCTCCGGTATTGGAAAACGACAGATCCAGACAGTCGCTGGCGTTACATCATGTACGATACCGATTTTGGCCTTGGTATCTGGAACAACCGGTCGCCAAACTCAAATTCACTCGCCGAGGCCACTGCGACTGACGGTCCGGGCTGGCCAAATCCCCCGTGGTCTACATTAATGCTTCGGAAGTTGCTGGAGAATAATGGATTTAGAAAACAGTTTGTAAACAGGTTTGCCGATCTGATGAATTCAACATTACTTCCTGCGAACATTAATAAAATACTCGATCGGATGCAAAATAGTATTTCGAAGGAGATGAGCTACCACCTGAATAGATGGAGTGCCGGCTCAATATCGAATTGGAATTCAAATGTTTTGTCAATGAGGACTTTTGTTAATTTGAGGACACCATATGTATTTCAACATATCCAGCAGAAATTTGGATTTCAGGCATCGCAAAAAATAACGGTTACTGCCGAAGCATCGCAGGGTAATATTCAGCTAAATTCATTAAAACTGAAATCCTTTCCCTGGAGTGGTTCCTATTTTCAGGAAGTACCAATTTCGCTTACAGCAATTCCGAATGCAGGATTTCGGTTTGTTCGTTGGGAAGGGATAACTTCAGGAACAAATTCTGTAACGATAACAGTTTCACCAAAGGCGAAAATGGAAATCAGGGCAATATTTGAAAGCGATGGAACTCACTATGAGGATGTTGTAATAAATGAGATAAGTTTTAATAATGATGCAGAACCCGATCCGGGAGACTGGATTGAGATATACAATAAGGGAAATGAAGATATTGATGTTTCTGGGTGGAAGATCACTGACTCTGACCCAACTCATCTGTTTGTTTTTCCCTCGAACACCTGGCTGCGGGCGAACGATTACCTGGTTGTATCAAACGATCCGGGAAAAATTTCAGATGTTTTTGGCAGTGTAAAAAATCTGGTTGGCACTTTTGATTTTGGGTTGGGAAATGCAACCGATGCTGTCCGGCTTTTTTCTGATCAGGATGTTTTGATTGATGAGGTAAATTATTCAAATGTTACACCATGGAGTCCGTTTGATTTAACAAGCTTGTCGTCGCTGGAACTGGTGAACCCGCAATGGGATAATGATTTGGGATCAAATTGGGAACGATCCGGGTCATACGGAACGCCAGGCTTCCGAAATTCAATATACACTGGAACTGAAGAAGTGATCACTCAGACTTCAGGTAACCTTCAGACTCAAAATTATCCAAATCCGTTTTCTGGAGGAACTTTCATCGAATTTAATCTGAGGGAGTCTGTTCCTTATAGGTTTTCCATTGTCGATATGAATGGGCGATTGGTGAGAGAACTAAATGATGGTGACGATTTCTCAACTCAGCATACTTTGTATTGGGACGGGAATGATCAAACCGGGAAATCACTTCCCGCTGGTGTGTATTTCTACAAAGTGGATTCAGGAAATTCAAGCCAAACCGGACGGATGATGAAGATGTAAATCAATAAGATAGCACAACATAAAAGCATCAAGTTGTATTAAATTGTTAATAAGTTTAATCTTCTTGTTTGTAAGTTACCCAATGCTACGATGGAATAACTTGAATAAAAGCTAGTTTTGTAGTATTAACATCGGGAATTGCGCCTGTATGTTGGTGTTCAGGAGAATTTTGTTATGTTGTATTTTCTGAAGGTGAAAAAGGGCAGGTAAAAAATTAGGAGGTTGATATCATGAAACTAGTTGGTATTCTATTGATTTCTGTAATTTGCTTTTCCTTTTGCCCCGAAATTGAAAAAACCGAGCCTGCAGTATCCGAAGTGACTGACATCTCTGCAAGTAATGGGTTTTATATTTTTGTAGAGGACTTTACAGATAGGTCTAATCACAAGTATATTGTCCAGACGAAAGATTCGGTGCAGACGATCTTCAATCATTTTTTTGAATCGGAACTGGCATTGGGTCAGGTTGATCGTCCGATCAATATTTTTAACGGAAAGCGAAATTTCTACATCGCACGTGTTAATGTGTTCGTTAAGCCCAACGGGAAGCTTGGATTTAAACATCTTAAGTATGAAAATCCCTACATTAAACCGGCTAAACGTCAAAAGCTTCGCACTGTTACAATGTAGTGCCGTATTTTTTTTAAATCAATATTTTTGGTGTGAAATAAGTAGTTTCAAACAAAAGACGCTGCCTCTTGTTTCTATTCTATCAATCAATTAGGTTTTGAGATTCGAATAGAGGATTTTTAAGTCTTTTTATTTGTATTTCGAATAAAAAAATGATATTTATTTTCATTTTAAAAAATAATGTTCATATTTGCATCAAATTATTCAGAAATGACACGTTTTAATAACATTTCCCTACTAGGTCTTATTATCGGTATTCTAATTTGGATGCGCGAGTGAGGATGGTATGGGTAAAACTATAAAGAGCTTTTATAAGGCCATTCTCGAGTCAGGGGGATGGCCTTTTTCTTTGTTTTAAATTTTCATGACTGAATATCAAAACTGTAACTAAAAAAATAACAAATCATAAATTGAAAATCAAATGAGCGACAGATTGTACATTTTTGACACCACTTTACGCGACGGAGAACAAGTCCCGGGGTGTCAGTTGAACACCGTTGAAAAAATTGAAGTAGCTCGTGCTTTAGAAGAATTGGGCGTCGATGTGATCGAGGCTGGGTTCCCGATCTCGAGTCCAGGTGACTTTAATTCAGTAGTTGAAATTTCAAAAGCGGTTACCTGGCCAACAATATGTGCCCTAACCCGCGCGGTCGAAAAAGACATTGATGTTGCTGCCGAAGCGCTAAAATTTGCCAAGCGTGGCCGAATTCATACCGGTATTGGAACGTCGTTTTATCACATCAATTACAAACTGAATTCAAATCAGGATGAAATTGTTGAAAGAGCAATGGCCGCAGTGAAATACGCAAAGAAATATGTGGAAGATGTTGAATTTTATGCCGAAGATGCTGGTCGTACCGAAAACGAATATCTTGCCCGTGTAGTTGAAGCTGTAATTAAAGCTGGTGCTACTGTTGTAAATATTCCCGATACAACCGGCTACACGCTTCCTGTTGAATTCGGTGCGAAAATTAAGTATTTGTTCGACCATGTTCCGAATATTCACAAGGCTACTATTTCAACTCATTGCCATAACGACTTGGGAATGGCTACTGCTAATACAATCGCAGGAGTGATGAACGGGGCCCGGCAGGCCGAAGTAACGATCAACGGAATTGGTGAACGCGCCGGGAATACTTCACTCGAAGAAGTAGTGATGATTCTCAAAAGTCGTTACGCTGTGCTGAATATTGATACCAACATCAATACGAAAAACATTTATAAAACAAGCCGTTTGGTCTCGAATCTGATGAACATGCCGGTTCAGCCAAACAAAGCTGTTGTAGGCCGTAATGCTTTTGCACATTCTTCCGGAATTCATCAGGATGGCGTGTTGAAGAACCGCGAAAACTATGAAATCATGGATCCGACTGATGTTGGAATAAATGAGTCAAGTATTGTGTTGACTGCCCGAAGCGGACGTGCTGCTCTGAAACACAGACTGGAAGTAATGGGTTTTGAACTGGATAAGGAAAAACTGGATGAAGTTTACGAGCAATTTCTGAAGCTTGCCGATAAGAAAAAAGATGTGAAAGACGATGACGTTGCTGCTTTATTGGGTGATGTAACACAAAAAGAAAGACGAGTTAAACTTGACTTCCTTCAGGTTGTTACAGGAAAGGGACTGGTGCCGATTGCCAATGTGCGGTTGAACATTGCTGGAGAAATCCTTGACGCAACTGCCTCAGGAAATGGGCCGGTAGATGCTGCATTGAAAGCGGTGAAAAAAATACTTCATCGTAAAGTTATTTTGGAAGAATTCCTGATTCAGGCCATTACAAGAGGAAGCGACGACTTCGGGAAGGTGCACATGCAGGTGAAGCACGACGAGGCCATTTTCCATGGCTTCGGGGCAAATACCGATATTATCACTGCTTCTGTAGAAGCATTTCTTGACGCGATTAACAAGATTCCGGGTGGGGCAAAGGTTGTTCAGGAGTAAACAGTTGCAGTTTCAGTTGTCAGTCGCAAATAGCGCGAAATATACTTTGCCGTCTGCTTTAGCTGACGGACACGAATAGAAATATTTTAAATCAATTTTTGCTGAAGCCAATATTCCTTTCTTCATTAGAGGGGCTGGTGGCAAGGCTCAAAATAAAAATAATGGAAGCAAAAACTTTATTCGACAAAATTTGGGATTCGCATGTGGTGAAACAGGTTGAAGGCGGCCCAAGTGTTTTATACATCGATCAGCATTTGATTCACGAAGTGACCAGCCCGGTTGCATTTCTGGGCCTGGAAAAACGTGGATTGAAAGTGCTTCGTCCGGAGAAAACGGTTGCCACTCCGGATCATAACGTGCCAACCATCAATCAAAACCTGAGTATTAAAGACGAATTGTCGCGCAACCAGGTGGAAATGTTGAAGAAAAACTGTGCCAATCATGGTATCGTTTATCATGGTTTGGGTAGCGAAGGTCACGGCGTAGTTCATATTATTGGTCCTGAAATGGGACTTACCAAGCCTGGAATGACCATTGTGTGCGGCGACAGCCACACTTCAACCCACGGAGCTTTTGGGGCCATCGCCTTTGGAATTGGAACCAGCGAAGTAGAAATGGTATTTGCCAGTCAGTGCATTATGCAGCCGAAACCAAAGAAGATGCGTATCACTGTAAACGGAACATTGAGCAAAGGCGTCACCGCAAAAGACATTGCACTTTATATCATTTCAAAAATTTCAACGAGTGGTGGAACCGGCCATTTTATCGAATATGCCCGATCGGCTATTACCAGCCTAAGCATGGAAGGTCGCATGACCCTGTGTAACCTGAGTATCGAGTCGGGTGCCCGTGGTGGAATGATAGCTCCGGACGAGACCACATTCGCTTATATGAAAGGTCGTCAGTTTGTTCCGAAAGGCGAAGAATGGGATAAGGCTGTTGCTTACTGGAAAACGCTGAAATCTGACGAAGGCGCGAAATTCGATACCGAGCTTGTTTATGACGCTGCCGATATTGAACCAATGATTACTTATGGAACAAATCCAGGGATGGGAATTGGTGTATCAAAGTCAATTCCAACCAGCGATGGTTTAACAGGAACCGATAAGCTGACTTACGAAAAATCATTGAAATATATGGGTTACAACGGAGGCGAAAAAATGATTGGTAAGTCAATCGACTATGTTTTCGTTGGAAGTTGCACCAACGGCCGAATTGAAGACTTCCGGGCTTTTGCCAATTTTGTAAAAGGCAAAAAGAAAGCCGACAACGTTACCGCATGGATAGTTCCCGGTTCGCAGGCTGTTGAAAAACAAATTCGTGCTGAAGGCTTGGTCGAAATTTTGGAAGCCGCCGGTTTTGAGCTGCGCCAACCCGGATGTTCCGCTTGTCTGGCGATGAATGACGACAAAATTCCGGAAGGAAAATATTCGGTATCAACCTCGAACCGCAACTTCGAAGGGCGCCAGGGACCAGGTGCACGCACGTTGCTCGCCAGTCCGCTTACAGCCGCCGCCGCTGCCGTAACAGGTAAGATCACCGACCCACGCGAATTCCTGTAATTGATTATTTATTAATGATTATTGACGATTGGCAATGAACAAGCGCGAGTTGGAAGTTCGGACGAAGAAATTTGCACACGATTGTGTGAAAGTTGCCTTGTCGTTTCCGGAGAATCCACTTGGTCGGCATATTCGAGGGCAGTTAATCCGATGTTCGACTTCGGTGGCTGCTAACTATAAGGCAGCGAATCTTGCCCATTCGAAAGCGGCATTTGTTGCAAAATTATCAATTGTCATTGAAGAAGTGGATGATAGCGGATTTTGGCTAGAGTTTGCAACAGACGAAAAATTGCTATATGAGAG
>JAEWME010000452.1 GCA_023393265.1 Bacteroidota bacterium
ATTGTGGACAATGAAAAAGCTGCCAGAGAAATCACCCAACATTTTTACAAAAATGGATTTCGACGCATTGCTTACATTGCAGGTCCCGATCACCTGAATATTTCGCAGGAACGAACTCTGGGATACCTTTCAGGATTAGAAACCTGTGAATTGACCTTTCGTCCTGAATACCTTGAGAAATGCGATATGAGTACGGACGATGCGGCCAAAGCTACTGCCCGCCTGTTAGCTCTTCCTGAAAGACCGGAAGCCATCTTTGGCATTAACGACACCGTAATTTTTGCGGCCATGAAAGAAATTAAACGCCAGGGATTGCTCATTCCCGAAAATATTGCACTGGTTGGCTTCACCGACGAATTTCATTCCACAGTAGTCGATCCGCCACTAACATCCATCACCCACCCTACATTCGAAATCGGACAGGAAGCCGCCAGACTGTTCTTCAAACAATTAGAATATCCTGAAACAGAACCGGAACAGGTGGTTTTAAATACAAAACTTGTGGTGCGTGAATCTTCAGGAGTGACTATTCAATATTAAAATTCAACTTTTCTTCCGAAAAACTTCCCTGAAGAAATCCTCCACCCGGTCGAACTGCTGAATACCGATTTTAAATTTCTGAAGGTTGATACTTTTACCTGCCTTGGGGATGTAAATGGTGTCGAAACCCAGTTTCTCGGCTTCCGCAATGCGTTGTTCCAAGCGGTTCACCGAACGAATTTCTCCTGAAAGACCGACTTCGCCAGCAAAACAAATATTTTTCCTGATGGGAAGATCGAAATTCGACGACAAGATAGCGGTGATTACGGTCAGGTCGATGGCAGGATCGTCGACACGGATACCTCCTGCAATGTTCAGGAAAACGTCTTTGGTCGCCAGTTTGAACCCCGCGCGTTTTTCGAGGACAGCCAGCAACATGTTCAGGCGTCGCAGGTCGAAACCGGTTGACGAACGTTGTGGCGTTCCGTATGCTGCCGTGCTGACAAGCGCCTGAATTTCGATCAGTAACGGACGAACACCTTCGATGGCTGCGGCAATGGCAGTCCCGCTCAAACCTTCGTGCGCCCGGTTAATGAGCAGTTCCGACGGATTCGAAACTTCGCGCAATCCGGAATTTCCCATTTCAAAAATCCCCAATTCTGAAGTCGAGCCGAAGCGGTTTTTAATCGCCCGCAAAATGCGGTACATATATTGATTTTCACCTTCGAACTGCAAAACAGTGTCGACAATATGCTCCAGCACTTTGGGTCCGGCCAGGCTACCTTCTTTTGTAATGTGGCCAATCAGGATAACCGGAACATGAAATTCCTTGGCATACTTTAAAATCCCGTTGGTGCACTCGCGAATCTGGCTCACCGATCCGGGCGACGATTCGATGGCTTCTGTCGAAACGGTTTGAATGGAATCGACCACCAGCAAATCGGGATTGAGTTGTTTGCTTTGCGCCAGTATTTGTTCGAGTGAAGTCTCGCTCAGAAAATAGCAGTTGTTGTTTTCCTTCTGAAGTCGCTGTGCCCGAATTTTGATTTGCTGAATACTTTCTTCTCCTGAAACATAAAGTATTTTTTTGCTTTTCAGGTCGAGCGCCAGTTGCAGCAACAGGGTTGATTTTCCGATACCAGGTTCTCCTCCAATCAGCACCATCGAACCGGGAACCAGTCCGCCGCCTAAAACACGGTTCAATTCCTGATTGCAGGTATCAATCCGCTCGGTATTCTCTGCCGATACTTCCTGAAGCAACCTGGGCTGATTACCAGTTCCGGCAACAAACGACAACGATTTGGACGATTCGCGTTCGACGATTTCTTCGACAAACGTATTCCATTCGCCGCACGAAGGGCACTTTCCTACCCACTTAGGCGACTGCGCGCCACAACTCTGACAGAAAAAACTGGTTTTTACTTTAGCCACCGGATTGATAAATTATGAATGTTGAATTTTAAATGATAAATCGTCTTTAATAAATCAGGCATTTTTGATCTTTCGGATCAGTTCGGTCGTCGAAAAGCCGTCAGTCAGATCGATTCGTTCTACTTTGCCTCCGGCAGCCAACACGACATCGAACCCTGCAATTTCTTCAATTTGGTATTCGCTGCCTTTCACCAGCACGTCGGGAACAAGGATACTGATCAGTTCATAAGGTGTCTCTTCTTCGAAAATCACCACAGCATCAACCATCGAGAGCGCCGCCAGCAGGACAGCACGCGACTGCTCGTCAATCATTGGGCGGTTTTCGCCTTTCAGCATTTTCACCGAAGTATCCGAATTGAGGCCAACGACAAGCCGGGTGCCAAAATCGGCTGCTTTCGACAGCGAATCGATGTGACCGCGATGCACCAGATCGAAACAGCCATTGGTAAAAACAACCGTATCGCCCGATTGCTTCCATTGCCCAAGCACCGGCAAAAATGCAGCGGCATCGCGATAAATTTTCGACTGAACAACTTCCAGATGTGTCATCAGTAAAAGCTTTTCTGTAAAAGTAATAAAACTTGCCGTTTCAGGATTTATTTCTTCAGCGTTGCCCAATTTTAATTTATGTTTTGAAATTGTTATAATGCGCCCTGTCGTGGAGATTTCAGAGAAAAAAGTATTAATTTCGAAAGTAAATTAACCAACGCCATCAGAATGACTAGTAGACCAGAAATAAAGAAATTCGCAGTCTTCTTTTGTTTATTTTTTGTAGTCTTTTCAACTCAATCCGTCTTTGCCCAGGACATCTGGAAAGGTTTCGAGAAATATTTTCCACCCATCAGAAATTACGTGGTTTATCAAACCACCGACTCTGTTATTATTGACGGGAAAGGCGAAGAGCCAGCCTGGGAGCAAGCCACCTGGACAGGAGATTTTGCAGACATTGAAGGGCCTGAAAAGCCAGCGCCATTATGGCCAACGCGCCTAAAAATGATCTGGGACCAAAAGGCGCTTTATATCCTGGCCGAACTTACCGAACCAAACATCTGGGCATATTACCAGACACACGATCAAATTGTGTATCACGAAAACGACTTCGAGGTATTTATTGATCCAGATCAGGATACCCAAAATTATTTCGAATTCGAGTTAAACGCGGCCAATACACTGTTCGACCTTTTCATGACAAAGCCATACAGAAACGGCGGTTTACCAATCATCAACTGGGACGCACCTCACTTCAGGAGTGCAGTTAGCATAGACGGAACAATCAACGATCCCAAAGACACCGATCGGAAATGGACCATTGAAATGGCTATCCCGTTTGAAGACTTAAGGCTTGGGGTATTTGGTCAGGTGCCTGCTGACGGACAAACCTGGAAAATCAACTTTTCGAGGGTAAACTGGCAAACGGAAGTGGTGAATGGCAAGTACCAGCGAAAAAAAGATGCAAAAACGGGACGCCAGTTATCCGAATACAACTGGGTTTGGAACCCAACAGGCGAAATTAACATGCACCTTCCCGAACGCTGGGGCATGATCCAGTTTTCGGAACAGCCTGTCGCCAACCAGCAAGTGGTTTTTAAAACGCAGGAAGGAGAAACTTTCAGGAAATACCTTTGGCTGGTTTTCTACAAGCAACAGCAATTCATGAAGAACAATAAAAGATATGCTGGCTCTCTGGCTGAGTTGGAATTACCTGGAATATTCAGCTCTGAAAGTGGTGAAAATTTCGGACTGACCCTTTGGGCAACGGAAAAACAATACACTGCGGCAGTCAGATCGGGCGAAGCATCGGATCAATGGATGATCAACGACCAGGGAATCGTGTGGAAAACAACCAACAACAAATAAAACCGAATTGACATGAACAAAAGAGATTTTATCAAGTCGTCTATTTTGGCTGGCGCAGGGCTGGCCGGATTTGGGTCGGCTTTTGCCGGCGAAGTGGCCAAGCCCAAAAAAGCTGAAGGAATGAAAAACTGGGTTTGGGAAAATCCCCGCCAGGACGAAGGCGAAGCTGCCTTGAAAGAACGTTTTGCCAGTTATTACAAAGCAGGCGTAAGGGGAATGTTTTTTGAGGCCGACAGTGAAAAACATTTCAGGGCTGCCAAGGCTGCCGGAATGGAGGCTCACCGCTGGATGTGGACCATGAACCGCGGCGAAAAAGAGTTGCTCGAAGCGCACCCCGAATGGTACGCTGTGAGCCGAAACGGAAAATCGTGCGCAACTGATCCGCCGTACGTAGACTATTATCGCTGGCTTTGTCCATCGAAACCGGAAGTGCTCGACTACCTGAAAGCGCAGGTGAAATCGATTCTCGAAAAAGACTACATCGACGGCATCCACCTCGACTACATCCGTTACTGCGACGTAATTTTACCGGTAAACCTGTGGGATAAATACGGCATCGACCAAACACGCGAGCTTCCTGAATACGACTTCTGCTATTGCGAAACCTGCCGGTCGAAATTTAAGGCAGAGCATGGCATCGACCCGCTCGACATTCAGTATCCCGACCAGAGTTTATCGTGGCGAAAATTCAGGTACGACCGCATCAACCATGTTGTGAACAGCCTGGCACAGGTAACCCACGAATCGAAGAAAATGATTACGGCAGCGGTTTTCCCCACTCCTGAAGTGGCAAGGCGCATCGTGAGACAAGACTGGACCAACTGGAACCTCGACGGCATTTGCCCCATGATTTACCACGGATTTTATAAGGAACCGGTTAGCTGGATTGGCGACGCGGTAGAAGAAGGCGTTCATTTTCTCTGTGGACGTTTTCCGTTGTATGCCGGAATTTTCCTTTCCGACTTCAAATCCGACGAAGAAATTGAACAGGGCATCCGTACGGCCATGTCGCACGGCGCAGCCGGAATCTCATTCTTTGGGCACATGGGCGACAACGTACTTGGCATTTTATCTAAGGTTTCCTCCTGAGAAGAGGCTACTGCCAAATAAGAAAGCCTCGCTGATGCTTGACATCGGCGAGGCTTTTACTTTTCGGCAACAGTTTGCGGATTAAACCAGCTTATTGGTTTCGGTATCCGGAAAAACCAACCAGGGCTTAAACGATTTGGCTTCTTCAAAATCCATCTGGGCATACGAAATAATGATAACCACGTCACCAACTGCAACTTTGCGGGCAGCAGGACCATTCAGGCAAATAATACCGGAACCGCGGGCGCCTTTAATCACATAAGTTTCGAGCCTTTCGCCATTGTTTATATTAACCACCTGCACCTTTTCATTTTCAATCATGTTGGCGGAGTCCATCAAATCTTCGTCGATGGTAATGCTTCCTACATACTGCAAATTGGCTTCGGTTACAGTTACTTTATGAATCTTCGATTTACAAACTTCAATGATCATTTTACTGATATTTACTTAAACTCAACGTTATCAATCAACCTTATTTTTCCGCAGTGAACGGCAATACATCCTGTTTTTTCGCCGGGTTCGTCCCAGCTTTTTACCGGCTGTAATGTCAGCGAATTAACAATCTCGAAGTACTCCGTGTTCAGCAAATCGTTGCTGTTAACCTGCGAAATAACCCAATCGCGCAGTTTTTCTACGGAAAGGTCGTCCGCTTTGTTCTGTGCGGCAAACAATGCAGCAGAGATTTGCACAGCGCTTTTCCTTTGCTCCGGATCGAGAAGCATGTTGCGGGAGCTCATTGCCAGTCCATCATTTTCGCGAACAATCGGACAGGCAACAATTTCTACTGAAAGCTGCAACCTGCGAACCATTTCACGAATTATGGCCAATTGCTGAAAATCCTTCTGTCCGAAAAATGCCTTATCAGGCTTTACCATATCGAACAAACGGCTCACGACCTGGGCCACACCGTTAAAGTGTCCCGGACGGAATTTTCCTTCCATCACTTCTTCAAGTGCACCAAAATTAAATTGCCGCGTATCAGGCACAGGATAAACTTCGTCAACCTCAGGAGCAAGAATCACCTGACAGGCAGAAGTTGAAAGAAGCGATACATCTTTCTGAAGATCACGAGGATAACGATCCAGGTCGCCTTTATCATTAAACTGCGTGGGATTTACAAAGATGCTTACCACTACAAAATCGGTCAGCTTACCAGCCTTTTCGACCAATGAAAGGTGACCGCGGTGCAGCGCACCCATTGTCGGTACAAAACCGATGCTTTTCCCCTCAGCACGAGCTTGATCTACAAGCGATGCAAGTTCGTTTATATGCTTTACTACCTGCATATTGTAATAAAAATGAGGGTGCAAAGTAAATAAATAAATCAACATGGTATCCCGACGACAAACCTTGATTCTCTCCAGAATATACAATAAAATAACAGGTATAGAAGAATTTACAGAATTTCAGCGAATTAGCACAATACCTGTGCACACCAAGAATTTAATATATTTAACAAATAGCCTGACTATCTTAAGGTTTTTTAAGCTACCGAGAAATTCCACAAATTGAATATTGATGATATTTTACTACTTTTGCACCGTTAAATTAGGTGAATTTTAGATGGAAAAGAAAAAAGTCTTATTCATTTCTTCGGAAATTACTCCCTATCTTCCAGAGACTGAAATGTCAAAAAAATCCAGGTACCTTCCGCAGGGAATCCAGGAAAGAGGAAAGGAAATCCGGACTTTTATGCCAAGATATGGTAATGTAAATGAGCGTCGTAACCAGTTGCATGAGGTAATCCGGCTCTCGGGGATGAACCTGATAATTGATGACACCGACCACCCGCTTATTATTAAGGTTGCTTCAATCCAGTCGGCCCGAATGCAGGTTTATTTTATCGACAATGAAGACTATTTTCAACGGAAGCAACTGCTAAAAGATGCCAAAGGAAACGAATTTGCAGATAACGATGAACGTGCCATTTTTTTCGCACGCGGCGTACTCGAAACAGTAATCAAGCTTCGCTGGGCACCCGACCTGATTCATTGCCACGGCTGGCTGACCTCGCTAGTTCCGCTATATATCAAGAAATCATACAACGACGATCCTCTTTTCGTCAATTCTAAAGTTGTATATTCGGTTTACAACGACGATTTCAAAAAGCCGCTCGACGCCATGTTCAGGAATAAACTGAGGATGGATGGCATTACAGATGACGATACTAAAGCAGTTGACGACCCGACTTTTGTCAATGTCAGCCGCCTGGCTATCGACTATTCGGATGCAGTCATCCAGGGCAGCCCGAAAATCAATACTGAAGTGAATGAGTACATCGAAACTTCAGGAAAATTATTTTTGAACTACCAACCCGAAAGTACCTATATCGACGCCTACAACGAACTCTACGACAAAGTGCTGGGAGAGTAGGCTTAACCATTTAAACACATTGAAGGTGAAAAAACAACCATGGAAACTTTACAAATTCATTTTCGGATTTGTAGTTATATTGTCTTTAGTATGGAGTTGCAGCAACGATCCGGGGAAAATAGGATACGACCTGCTTCCTTCAGGCGATCTTGTTCAGGTTTTTAAAGATTCTACCCTCACCTCCTCAGGGCTGCGGGCATTCACTATTTCCGACGGAAACTTAAGAACCGACGAAACGCCTTTCAACCTGCTCGGAACATACAACGACCCGGTTTTCGGCAAAACAACCGCCGACTTCGCCCTTCAATTCCGCATCGACTCATTTCCTGAAAAAGAAAATAACATTATCGCCATCGACTCGCTGGTTCTGTACCTGCTCTACAACGAGATATATGGTGACACTGTGACGCAGCAGAACTTCAAAGTTTATGAAATGGCTTCTGACTTGTCCCGCGATGCCAAATACTATCAGGATGCTGATTTGAAATCGATGACGAAGGACCAGATTTTGGCAGATTTTAACTACTTACCGCGTTATAAGGATTCGCTTAATAATTCTACAGGCAAAGTTGATACCGTTTTGCAAACCATGCGCATCCATCTGAACCAATCGCTGGCGAACAAATTAATGTATGATTCTGATTCAACCATTATGTCGAGCAATACAACTTTCGTGAATTTTTTCAAAGGGCTGTATATTCAGGCTGGCGATTTAAGTTCAGGAGGATCCATCATGCGCATTAAATCAACCGCGAGGGGATCCAGAATGGTTATGTATTACCGCACTGCTGACGATACAGTTTCGTTGAAAGTCATCTATAAAATCAATTCCAACTCGGCGAGGGTAAACCGTTTTATGCACGACTATTCAAATACATCTTTTGCATCCAATTTAGGAAACGAAAACGCTCAGGATACTTTATTGTACCTTCAATCGGCTGGCGGATTGAAAAACAAAATATTCATACCCAACCTGACTGTTTGGGCTGGCGATGGCTATAAGAATTTCGCCATTAACAAGGCAGAACTCATTTTCAATGTCGACCCTGTTTTGTCGGACACAGCGAGGTACAACAC
>JAEWME010000418.1 GCA_023393265.1 Bacteroidota bacterium
TATATCCAGTTGAATATTCCTGTCGACAACGAATTGATCCGTATCAACTTCATGCAAATCAAATTTATACCATAAAAAAAGCCAGAGGAAACACCCCCCCCTGGCTCTTTCATATTTTCAAACTAAATATTTTCCTTATTTGGTTTCTTCCTGAGGCTTCAGGTGTTTATCGAGGAATGCAAGCATCGAACGATAAAAATCGAAACGGTTTTCTTCGTTGTGGAAACCATGTCCTTCGTTATCTTTCACCATGTATTCAACAGCGATGCCACGATCCTTCAGCGCCTGCACAATCTGGTCAGACTCAGCTTTGTTAACCCTTGGATCGTTGGCTCCCTGTGCTACAAAAAGCGGAGCCTGAATTTTGTCGACATGAAATACAGGCGAAACCTCTGCCAACATCAAACTGTCAGATTTTGGGTTTCCGACCATCTCGTAGAACATATCGAGCATCGGTTTCCAATATGGCGGGATGGTATTCATAAAGGTAAACATATTCGATACACCCACATAGTCGACTCCGGCAGCGTATAATTCAGGAGTAAGCGTTAAACCGGCAAGCGTAGCATAACCGCCATAACTTCCGCCATAAATGGCCACGCGTTTCGGATCGGCAATTCCCTGATCGACCAGCCATTTTACGCCATCAGAAATATCGTCCTGCATGGTACGCCCCCACTGTTTAAACGACATTTCCCAGAAAGCCTTACCGAAACCGGTTGATCCACGATAGTTCATCTGCAAAACGGCATAACCGTTGTTTGCCAAATACTGAACTTCAGGATTAAAACCCCAGTAGTCGCGCGCCCATGGACCGCCATGAGGATTGATGACCACAGGCAGATTCTTGGCTTCGTAGCCTTTTGGCAGCGTGAGATAACCATTGATAGTAACTCCATCACGGGATTTATAGGTAACGGGTTGCATATCGCAAAGATCTGATTCTTTCAGCCACGGCGATAAATCGGCCAGTTTCGAAAGTTCACCAGAGGCTTTGTCGTACATATAATAAGCACCGCGGCTTTTGTCGCTGTAGGTGCGTACCATAAATTTGTCTTCTTCTTTATTTGTAGATCCGATGGCAACCTGATAGCCGGGAAGTTTTTCTTCAAGTTTCTTCTTCATAGCTTCATAATCAGCATCAAAGAAATGCTCTTTATCCTTGTCGGTTGTCCAGGTAACCGAGAGCAGCTTTTTGTCCTTGCGTGAATAGTCAACTCCGGCAATATCAGCTTCCTGTGTTTCAAAAAGCACTTGGGTTTCTTTAGCCGTCGCGGGGTCAAAAACTACAAGCGCCGTTTTGTCGCGACCGAGGTTCGAAGCTGCAATAAGTGTTTTATTGTCGAACGAAAACAGGTAAGGCGACATACTTTCTTTGAAACTGGTTGTCAGGATAGGTTTAAATGCTTCCTGCTCGGTATCGCGGTATAACATGGTTTGATTCACACCGTCGCTGGTAAATGCGACTCGAAGTTTCCCGTCATGATCGGTCATCCATCCCACAATGTTGCCGGGATTTTCAGCCAACTGGGTCATTTCGCCGGTCACCACATTTAACCGGAAAGGATCAAATACCTGCGGATTTCTTTTATTTAAGCCAACAATCACCTCTCCGTCAATATCTTTCAGGTCGTCTATAAATTCGGTTCTCACTTTTTCGAAAACAGTAAGTCCCTTCAGGTCGGAGCCATCGATGTTAACACCGTAAAGCTGGAAGTTTTCATCACCACCGGTATCTTTCAGGAATAAAATGCGATTGTTCCCTTTCCAAAGGTAACCTGAAATGTCGCGTGCGGTTTCAGATGTGATACGGACCGCCGAGTCGGCACCAACTTGCTGAACAAATACGTTCAACCTTGATTGCCAGGGAGCCAGGTATGAAAAATATTCACCGTTTGGTGAAATTCGGAAAGCTGTTTTTTCAGGGTTCCTGAAAAAATCTTCCATCGGGATCTTGGGCGCTTTCTGAGGTGCCGGCTGACAAGCCGCGAAAGCAACAAGCATAAAAAAATAGATCAAATAACGATTCATAGCTTAAAATTTTGGATTAGTAATTAACAATTTTCATGTTTCCGAAACATGTTACCTCTTAATTTGCTACAAGTTAAGCATTTCTCCTGAAAAGCAAATAATTGCACAGATAAAAAGAGATTTTTTCGACTTTTATTTGACAGAATAAAAAAATCAGGGAATACCATCAACGCGGGTTATTGAAAAATGAGTTAACTTTAGTCAACAAACATTTGGGGCCACAAATTGGTTTTTAATGTACAAAGAAAGAAATGACAATGAAACCTAAAATACCAGTCACTATAGTCACAGGATTTCTCGGCTCGGGAAAAACTACTTTTATCAACAACCTGTTGCTTCAAAATTATGAGGTTAAAATTGGACTGATAGATAACGAATTTGGCGATGTTGCGATCGATTCAAAACTGATTGCCAATTACCAACCTGAAAATATTCTGGAGTTAAACAATGGATGTATCTGCTGCAGCATTTTTAACGAATTTTCGCTGGCCCTTCAGGAAATTATCAGGAAGAACCCGCAACTGGAACAGCTCATCATCGAAACCTCAGGAGTGACTGATCCGGGACCGGTGATCGAACCTTTTTTTCAGGATCCCGACCTTCTCAGGCTTTTTGAGCTGAGCGCGACAATATGCCTTGTTGATGCGGTAAATTTCCAGGAAGAAATTGGTGGTTTTGAGCAACAAAAGCAAATTATACTTAGCGATCTGATAATCATCAACAAAGTGGGTGATGCCGATACGGAAAAAATCGACTTCATCAGGAAAAAAATAGCCGCCTTGAATGGCACGGCCACTGTTACTGCAACAAACTTTGGATTTCTCGATTCGGCCCACCTGTATATGCTGCAGCCGCAAATCCAGGACGATTTTATGAAGAAACTGCGCAAACCGCTATATCTGGAACAAGGCATAACCGAATTTCATAGTTTTACCATCCGCTTTGGCGGCTACCTCAACGAAAACCGTTTTCGCGAATGGTTTAAATATTTTGCATCGCTATACCGGAAACAAATTTTCAGAATTAAGGGAATGATCAATTTCCAGAACAACCCGCTTACGGGCATCGTTCAGTCGGTTGGCGGAATGATAAGCATCTCTGAAGGATCTGTCTCGAACCCTTACGAACCAATAGAAAATGTGCTGGTATTTATCGGTCGTGGTATCAGTAAGCTCGAAATCGAGATGCACTTTCACCAGTTTCTGGCGCAGGAGAACGCGTTGAACTAGCAAATCTAAGCATTTATCTTCCCCTTGCGCCAAAAGGATCGGGTACAAACGGACGAACGTCAGTCAACAGCATCCCGGCAGATGTGGCAGCCTGCATCCCCAATTCTCCATCTTCGAAAACCTGGCAGAATTGCGGTTCAACATTCATCAGTTCAGCACATCTAAAAAAAGTTTCTGGCTCGGGCTTATGTCGGCTCACATCATCTGCAGTAACAATGAAATCAAAATACTGATCAATCATTAATTCGCGCAACTGAAGCATAGCGCTTGTTCGGCTGGCACCGGTACCAACAGCCATCGGGATTTTTCCATGCGAGCGTTTCATCATCGAGATTACTGCGTCGTGGGGCTTGATGCGATTGATATTCTTCCTGAATTCGTGTTGCTTCATCACTACAATTTCTTCTGCATCAATGTCGAGACCTTGTTCTCTCCTGATTCGTTCGGCAAAACTAATAGTCGGCGCACCGGTCATTTCAACGATAATGCGTTCGTCAAAAGAACATTTCAGTTTTGCACATACGGCGTGCCAACTGGCAATGTGCACAGGCAGTGAATCGGATAGTGTACCGTCGAGATCAAAAATCAAGGCTTTCGCCTGCGGATATATTTCGAGTTTCATTCGATCATAATTTTGAGGCCGTAAAATTAGTAAACTTTTACCGGCAGCCCGTTTTTTGCCGCAGGAGATCAGATTTTAACATCGCTTTAATCCTGAATTAACATTACAAAGCATGAAACCAATTAAACTTTTGGAAAAGAAAACGTTTGTCAATGAGCAGAAAATTTTTCACTTTTGTATGCCTACCGGTTCCTACCAGTTGGCTTATTAAATTGAATAACGAAATTTAAACCGAAACCAATGAAACACTTCATTTTCCTGATATCTTTAGGATTAGCGCTGGCTTCAGCAGGCAAAAGTAAATACAAGGATGTGCCTTACGAAGATAAACTTCCGCACGATTGGGAGAATCCGGCAGTGAATGCAATCAACAAGGAAACGCCAAGAGCCCATTTCATCCCGTTTGCAACGGACGAACAGGCAATGGAAAACAAACTCCAGAATTCGCCTTACATCCAGCTACTAAACGGAACCTGGCAGTTTCACCTTTCACATAATCCATACACCAGACCATTCTATTTTTACAAAGACGATTACGACACCGGCGACTGGACAACCATCAAAGTTCCGGCCAACTGGGAAATGCTGGGTTTCGACGTCCCGATTTATGTCAACGTTCAATACCCACATGCCGCCACTCCACCAACCATCCAGAAAAACTACAATCCTGTAGGTTCCTACAAACGCACTTTCAGTATTCCTGAAAACTGGACAGGTCAGGAAATTTACCTGCATTTCGGAGCAGTGAGTTCGGCTTTTTATGTATGGGTAAACGAACAAAAAGTTGGTTACAGCGAAGACAGCAAAACACCCGCGGAATTCGATATTACCAAATACCTGAAAAAAGGCACCAACACGCTGGCTGTTGAGGTTTATCGCTGGAGCGACGGCAGTTATCTCGAAGACCAGGATTTCTGGCGCATGAGCGGGATTACCCGCGATGTATTTCTGATGGCGCGAAACCAGCAGCACATCCGCGATTTCAGGGTTGCATCACCGCTCGTAAACGATTACAACGACGGGAAATTAAACCTGAAAGTTGAACTAGCCAATCTTACGTCAAAAAGTAGTGAAGTTTCGCTGGAAGCTCAGCTGCTTGACGGTAAAACCAAGGTTGCTTTGATGACTAAAAAACTCACACTTGCAGGAAAAAAGACTGAAGCAGAACTTTCGGCATCGTTGGCCTCAGCCAAACCGTGGAGCGCCGAAAACCCCAACCTCTATCATTTGCTCATCAGCCTAAAAGATGCCTCTGGAAAAACGATTGAAGTACTTCGACAGGATGTAGGCTTCCGTACTATCGAGATAAAAAATGCCCAGTTGCTGGTTAACGGAACGCCCATATACATCAAAGGCGTCAACATTCACGAACACAACGACACTACCGGCCACGTGCAAAATGAGGCAACCATGCTCAAAGACATTTTACTGATGAAATCGCACAACATCAACGCAGTGCGCACCTCGCACTATCCGGAGCCGGAACGTTGGTACGAACTGTGCAACGAATACGGCATCTACCTCGTTGACGAGGCCAACATCGAATCACATGGAATGGGATACGGCGAAAAGTCGCTCGCAAAAGACACAGTATGGAAAGCAGCACATCTTTACCGGACCAAAAATATGTTCGAACGCGATAAAAACCAGCCGTCGGTAATTATCTGGTCGCTCGGCAATGAAGCGGGCGACGGCGTGAATTTTTCGGCAACATACGCCTACCTGAAATCAGTTGACCAAAGCCGTCCGGTTCAGTACGAGCGTGCAGAAGGCGGCCCGAATACCGACATCATGTGTCCCATGTATGCCGGAATAAAATGGATGGAACATTATGCAACCCACGACCCAAAAAAACCTTTTATCCAATGTGAATATGCTCATTCAATGGGAAACAGCACCGGAAACCTTCAGGATTACTGGGACATGTTCGAAAAATATCCGGTTCTCCAGGGTGGATTTATCTGGGACTGGGTTGATCAGGGAATTTTGACCAAAGATGCTGATGGCAACAAATTCTGGGCCTACGGCGGCGACTTGGGCGGCGACACCCTGCCAACCGACGGAAATTTTTGTTGCAACGGAATTATTAATCCTGACAGGAGCATTAAACCGGAACTACTGGAAGTTGGCAAAGTTTACCAAAACATCAGTTTCAAAGCGATAAACTTAGAATCGGGCTTAATAGAAATAAATAATAAATATTCTTTCACCAACCTCTCTGAATTCAATTTCGATTGGGAGATTGTTGCCGATGGAAAGGCTGTAAAAAAAGGAAACATCGCCGGGTTAGAGCTGGCTCCAGCCTCAAAGAAAACTGTTAAAATCGACCTAACTATAGACAGAAAACCAGCCACCGAATATTTCCTGAACATTTATGCAAGCCTGAAAAAAAAGAAAGGCATTCTGGAAGCCGGAATACGGCTCGCATACGAGCAGATTGAACTTCCTGCCGGAGAAGCAATTTTGCCGGTTCAACTTCAGTCGTTGGCGCCAGTATCGTCGAAAGAATCGGGTAACGACATCCTGGTGGAAGGAAAAGGTTTCAAAGCCGTTTTCAGTAAAAATGACGCAAGCCTGAAAAGTTACCAGCTTGATGGCAAAGAAATGCTCATGAGTGGACCGGTCCCTAATTTCTGGCGGGCGCCCATAGACAACGACTTTGGCAACGGGCTCGACATTCGCAGTCGCGTCTGGAGAAAAGCAGGCGAACGCAAAACAATAAAATCTGCCACGGTGAAACAAAACGGAAATACTGAGGTAATCGCATTTAACTTTGACTTGAACAACGAAAAAAATCAGCCAATTGCCAAATACATTTCTGAATATACAGTTCTGGGAACCGGTGAAATTCTTGTTTCGAACAGTTTTAAAATGACACGTGACTCGTTGCCGGAAATCGTGAGATTTGGAGTCAACCTGGTGATGCCGCGCGAATTTGACCAGATGAACTGGTTCGGCCGCGGGCCGCAGGAATCCTATCAGGATAAAAAAACCAGTGCGTTGGTTGGGCTTTACACGGGCTCGGTAGCCGATCAATATTTTGCCTACATACGTCCGCAGGAAAATGGGAATAAAACCGATGTCCGCTGGATGAGCATTACCAACAAAAATGGGTTGGGACTTGAATTCGTCGGACAGCCGTTGCTTTCGGTTAGCGCTCACCACCAAATTATGGAAGATTTTGAGTCGCCGGCCCGAACCGATGGACAAACGAAAAACGGGGAAAAAATGGTGCGCAGACATACTAACGACGTGAAGCCACGCAACCTGACTTCGGTAAATATAGACTATAAACAGCAGGGAGTTGGCGGCGACGATAGCTGGGGCGCCTGGACGCACGATGAATATCGCCTGCGCGACAAAAGCTACAGTTATTCATTCCGTATTTGTCCGCTCCGGGCAGGCGACAAACCAATCGAAAAAGCCAAAGTGACTTACGAGTAATACAGTAATTACAAATACAAGTTCTCAAAAGCGGGGCATTCCTTCGGGAGTTTCCCGCTTTCTCATTACAAAAAAGCGGCAACCCGATTCACAGATTGCCGCTTTCTATTTTTCCGGAAGGAATTGCTATTTGTACCAGCTCGAATACATGGCGTAGGCATTTGAAATGCGCTTGATTTCGCCTTCGAGTAATTCAGGACTGATGTCCTTAATTTTTTTGGCAGGCGTCCCGGCATAAACCGTTCCACTCTCGACACGGGTACCTTTACTGACCACCGCACCGGCAGCAATAATCGAATTGCTTTCGACCACAACATCGTCGAGCACGACAGCATTCATACCTATCATCACATTATCGTGAATGGTGCAGCCATGAACGATTGCGCCATGAGCAATGGTTACGTAATTTCCAATGTTGGTCGGCGATTTCTGGTAGGTTGCATGAATCACCGCGTTATCCTGAATATTAGTATTATTGCCAATTCGGATGTAGTGAACGTCGCCGCGTAAAACGGCACCATACCAAATACTGCATGATTTTCCCATCACCACATCTCCGATTACTGTAGCTGTTTCTGCCAGAAAGCAATCTTCTCCCATTTCCGGAGTTTTTCCTAAAACAGACCGTATTATAGCCATTTTTTTATTTTTTGGTAGCCACAAAGATAGGAAACCATGTGTCGGCAAGCAAAATATTTTAGAACAGCAAACATTTTTTTTCGGGATTTTCGAACCCTGTAATATACTTCTAAGCAGCTAATTATAGCAATATGTAACTAACTGTATATCTAACCACAAATAATTAGTTTAATCCTATTGGTCGTGTTAAATAATGGTTATTTTTGAGGCGATCAAAACGCGGCCTGATTGCATTGAGGTTAACAAAATTTTACAAATCATTACTTTTGAAATTGAATTTCTGATAATCTATAAGCAAAAAGACCGATTATTAAATAATATAACAGATGAAAGACGCAAAAGTAATTGAACTTGAAGAAGTAGCCATTCGGTTTTCAGGCGATTCAGGCGATGGTATGCAGTTGACGGGCACCTTGTTTTCAGACACGTCAGCGCTTTTCGGAAACGACATATCTACATTCCCTGACTATCCCTCTGAAATCAGGGCGCCCCAGGGAACTGTCGGCGGAGTCTCCGGTTTTCAGGTACAATTTGGAAAGAAAAAAATAACAACACCTGGCGACCTTGCCCATGTGCTTGTTGCGATGAATCCTGCCGCAGTAAAAGCCAATGCTGCTTTTATGAATCCCGGCGGAACCATCATTTTCGATGTCGATTCGTTTTCAGAAAAAAACTTTGAAAAAGCACAGTTTAAAACCAACGACCCTTTTACCGAGCTAAAACTCGATGATTATTTCAAAATTCCGGTTCCGATTACCAGCCTCACCAAAGAGAGTCTGAAAGATTTGGTACTCGACAATAAGAGTATCTTACGTTGTAAAAATATGTTTGCCCTCGGCCTGATATGCTGGATGTTCGATCGGCCGCTGGATTACATTGAGAAATTCATCCAGAACAAGTTTTCGAAAAAGAACCCGCTGATTGCCGAAGCAAACCTGAAGGTATTGCACGACGGATTTAACTACGGCATGAACATGCAGCACATGACTCCGCGCTACATCGTGCACCCCGCCCCTATTGAAAAGGGTGTTTACCGAAACATCAACGGGAACCATGCCACTGCATGGGGATTAATTGCGGCTGCAGAGAAAGCCGGACTGAAACTATTTCTCGGCTCCTACCCGATTACTCCTGCAACCGACGTGCTTCAGGCTTTATCGGAAAGAAAAGACCTCGGCGTGAAAACATTTCAGGCCGAAGACGAGATTGCCGGAATTTGTACGTCCATTGGAGCTGCATTTGCCGGACATTTGGCCGTCACCTCCACTTCGGGGCCAGGTTTTGCGCTAAAATCGGAAGCGCTTGGCTTATCAGTAATGGCAGAACTGCCGCTGGTTGTTGTGAACGTTCAGCGCGGCGGACCATCAACAGGACTTCCAACTAAAACAGAGCAGTCGGATCTGCTGCAAACACTTTATGGCCGTAATGGCGAAAGCCCCATTGTGGTAATTGCAGCCAGCACACCTTCGGATTGTTTCTACTATGCCTACCTGGCTGCAAAAATATCGCTGGAAAGAATGGTTCCGGTTGTTTTGCTCACCGACGGTTTTCTGGGCAACGGTAGTGAACCGTGGCGTGTTCCTTCGATGGACGAGCTTCCGCCAATCAAACCAAGGATCGCCAAAAATCCGGAGTTATTTAAACCGTATGACCGCGACCCAGAAACGTTTGCAAGAGAATGGGCTGTACCGGGAATGGAAGGTTTCGAACACCGCATTGGCGGGCTTGAAAAAAGCATCACCGGCGCTGTAAGCCACGATCCGGACAATCACCAGAAAAACAGCGAATATCGCGCTCAAAAAGTTGAGAAGGTGGTCGACATGATTCCTGAACTGGAAGTAATTGGCGAACCTGAAGGCGACTTGCTGGTTGTTGGCTGGGGCGGAACATACGGTCACATGATCAGCTCGGTAAGAGCTATGCAGAAAGAAGGCAAAAAAGTGAGCCTCGCTCATTTCAATTATATCAAGCCGCTACCTAGAAATACCGCTGAAACTTTTGCGAAATTCAAAAAAATTGTCGTTTGTGATTTAAACATGGGACAATTTGCAGCTTATCTGCGCGACAAAGAACCTGGATTCAAGTATCACCAGGTAAACAAGATGAAAGGGCTGCCCTTTTCGGTGCACGAACTGGTTGAAAACTTTGAAAAATTAATGGAGGCTTAATCATGACAAAATATAACTACACACCCAAAGATTTTAAAAGCGCCGCCGAAGTTCGCTGGTGCCCCGGATGTGGCGACTATGCCATCATCAACGCAGTGCAAAAAACAATGGCCGACATGGATATTCCGCACAAAGATTTCGCTGTTATCTCCGGAATTGGTTGTTCATCACGGTTCCCATATTACATGAGCACATACGGATTTCACACCATTCACGGACGTGCGGCAGCAGTTGCTTCGGGCGTAAAATCCGCTAATCCTGACCTCACTGTTTGGGTTATCACCGGCGATGGAGACTCGCTGGCCATCGGCGGAAATCATTTCATCCACCTTGTGAGACGCAACATCGACATCAATTTGGTTCTTTTCAACAATAAGATTTACGGGCTCACAAAAGGACAATATTCTCCTACTTCCGACCGTGGTGTCATTACCAAAACATCGCCTTTCGGGACCATCGAAGATCCGTTTGTCCCGGGGCAATTGGTTCTGGGTTCGCGCGGCACTTTTTATGCCCGTGCAGTCGACAGCAACGTAAAACACACCCAGGAAGTATTGGCCGAAGCAGCCCAGCACAAAGGAACATCGGTTGTTGAGGTACTCCAGAACTGTGTGATTTTCAACGACGGCATACACGACTATGTAACCGACCCAAAATTCAGGGCTGAACGTCAAATCTTCCTGAAGAAAGGACAGCCTATGATTTTTGGAGAACAGGAAGATAAAGGACTGATCCTTGAAAAAGGGAAACTGAAAGTGGTAAAAATTGGGGAAAATGGCATCAGCCGCGACGATATTCTCGTTCACCATCCGGAAGAAGACAACCTTGGATTACAGGTTGCTCTGATCAACATGGCCTTGCCCGAATTCCCGGTAGCAATGGGTGTTATCCGCAGTGTGGAAGCACCGGTGTACGATCAGGAAATGAAAAAACAAATTGAATCTGTTCAGGAAAAACGCAAAGTAACCTGCATGGACGAACTGCTGAAATCGGGCAACACATGGACTGTTGACGGCGAAGGATGCAGCGAACCGGTTAAATTCTTCAATCAGAAGTGTTTTAAATAAAATTTCAAAAAATAAGCGAAAGGCTAAGCGGGCAACTGTTTAGCCTTTCTTGTTTTTATCCGGATTTTGCTACTTGCTTTTTTGTTAATACAACGATCATTATCCCGATTTTGTCGTTCAACTAATCCAAATAATTGTATTTTTAAAACCTATCAAATAAAACCTGACTGAGATGAAAAAGATTGTTCCAGGGTTGCTCCTCTGTTTTGCAGCCTTTGTTGCCTGGGCAAACGAGCCTTTGCAAAAAACCAATCCTCCAAATTCGGAGGAAAAGTATACGCTCGTTTGGAGCGATGAATTTGATTACAAAGGACTCCCCGACAGCAAAAAATGGAGCTTCGACACCAGCGGCAACAAAAGCGGATGGGGAAACAACGAAGCCCAGTTTTATACCAGCGAAAACCTGAAAAATGCCGAAGTAAAAGATGGCTATCTTTACATCAACACACTGAAAGAAGACCACGAAGGCAAAAAATACACTTCGGCACGACTGGTTACCAAGGGAAAAGGCGACTGGTTATATGGCAAAGTTGAAGTTCGCGCCAAACTACCCGAAGGACGCGGTATGTGGCCAGCCATCTGGATGTTGCCAACCGAATGGAAATATGGCGGGTGGCCGGCTTCCGGAGAGATCGACATCATGGAAAATGTCGGCTATGACCCGTATGTGATTGTCGCTTCGGCTCATACCAAATCATATAACCACGTGATGGGAACGCAAAAAAATGCAAAAATAACCATCGACGACTGCTACTCGGCATTTCACAACTACACGCTGGAATGGGAAGCTTCTGAATACCGTGTTTACGTTGACTCAACGCTTTATTTTACTTACAAAAACGACGAAACCGGATTCCAATCGTGGCCATTTGACCGGCCTTTTCATCTGCTTTTGAATGTAGCAGTTGGTGGTAACTGGGGCGGACAAAAAGGAATTGACGACAGCATTTTCCCCAATTCGATGGTGGTTGATTACGTGAGAGTTTATCAAAAACAGTAATTTTCTTAATCATACTAAATTTTATCACCAGGCAGGACAACAGTCGCTGCTGTTTGCTTATATTACAACCTATACACAATGAAAAAATCAATCAAAATAGTTTTGCTTTTATTATTGAGCGTTCAACTTGTCTCAGCTCAATACCTTCACCAAAAAGGAAAATATATTGTCGACGGTAATGACAACGAATTTATCATTCGCTCGATGGGAATGGGAGGCTGGATGCTTCAGGAAGGATACATGATGGAAACTTCGGGCATTGCCAACACCCAGCACCAATTGAAAGACAAAATTGCACAACTGATTGGCGAAGATGGAATGAACGAGTTTTATGACGCATGGCTGACCAATTACTGCCAAAAAGCTGATATCGATTCAATGGCGGCATGGGGTTTCAATGCCATCCGTTTACCCATGCATTATAACCTTTTTACCCTGCCGATCGAACAGGAGCCGGTCCTGGGAGAAGATACCTGGCTGACCAAAGGATTCGACATGGTTGACAGCCTGCTAAACTGGTGTGCCGCCAACAACATGTACCTGATTCTCGATTTACATGCAGCCCCGGGCGGCCAGGGAAAAGATGCTGCTATTGCCGACTACGACAGCTCGAAACCTTCGCTTTGGGAAAGTGCCGAGAACCGCAGGAAAACGGTGGCTCTGTGGGCGAAACTGGCCGAAAGATATGCCAGCGAACAGTGGATTGGCGGCTATGACCTGATTAATGAAACTAACTGGGACATGAGCAACAATACGCCATTGCGCACGCTCTACGGCGAAATCACCAAAGCCATCAGAGAAGTTGACACCAATCACCTTATTTTCATCGAGGGAAACTGGTTTGCAAACGATTTCACCGGATTGACACCACCCTGGGACAACAATATGGCATATAGTTTCCATAAATACTGGAGCTACAATGACGCAGGCTCCATCCAATGGGTCATTAACCTGCGTAATCAGTACAACGTGCCACTGTGGCTTGGCGAATCAGGCGAAAACTCGAATCCTTGGTTCACTTCCGCTATCAACCTTGTTGAAAACAACAAAATAGGATGGGCCTGGTGGCCATACAAAAAGATTAGTTCGGTGACCGGAACAGTAACCATACCAAAGACAACCGGGTACCAGACATTGCTTAATTACTGGAAAAACGGAGGTACCAAACCTGCTGTTGAAACAGCCAAAGCTTACCTGATGGAACAAGCTGAAATGCTGAAGCTTGAAAACTGCATCATTCACCGCGATGTGCTCGATGCCATGTTCAGACAGGCGCAGGGTGACAAAACGCCAAAACCTTTTGTGAAACATACCATTCCCGGAACCATCTTTGCCAGCGACTACGACCTTGGCGGAAACAACTACGCTTACTTCGATGTCGATTCGGCCGACTTCCATGTGTCGACCAATACGACAACAGCCTGGAATTCGGGATACGCCTACCGAAACGATGCGGTTGACCTCGAAGCATGCACCGATGCTGCCGGAAACAACGGTTACAGCGTAGGTTGGACCAATGACAAAGAATGGCTAAGCTACACGGTTGAAATAGACAGTACTGCCTTATACGATTTCGAAATGCGCTATGCAGCCTCAGGATCGGCTGGTAAATTTCACCTGGAACTGGATGGCGTTGAAATCACGCCGGTAACTTCACTTACATCTTCAGGCGGGTGGTCAACATGGAAAACAGCAAGCCTGTCAAACATTATCCTGAAAGAAGGAACACACCAGATTAAGCTTTATGTAGACAAAGCCGGGTTCAACATCAACTCTCTGAAATTTATCAATCCAAAAGAACTGGCGGATGTGACACCAGTAATTCTGAACGCTAAAACCGACACGGAAGGAAAACTTATTTTACTGACATCCAACCTGGTACTCGACGAAAACTCCGGCGTTTCGACAGCAGACTTTTCAGCGACTGTCAATAGCAATGCGGTGGCTGTTGATTCAGTTTACTTCGATTCTGCTTCGACATACGGTATCACATTGGTTTTGGGGAATCAGCTAAAATCTACCGACAACATCCTGATTTCATACAACGGAACAACGCTAAAAACAGATTCAGGAGTAGTTTTCGATCCATTTCAGAATGTAAAAGTAAACAACAATAGTCCTGTGTTCTATCAAATCCCGGGAACCATTCAGGCTGAAAATTTCTACGTTAATTTTGGCTTGTCGGTTGAAACCTGCACCGATACAGGTGGAGGACAAAATATCGCCTATACCAACACCGGCGACTATGTCGATTACCTGGTGTATGTTCCGACGACCGGAACCTACCGGGTAGATTACAGATTGGCTTCTACCAAAGGAGGAAGTCTCGACCTTCGATTGGCCGACAATCCAAAGGCAGTGCAAACCTTGCACACCGTTACGGTTCCGAATACAGGCGGCTGGCAGGTATGGAAAACGGTTTCGATGCTCGTCGACCTGACACAAGGTTCTCACACCCTCCGTTTGTACATCCGCCAACCCGAATTTAATGTAAACTGGTTCAAGCTGAGCACATCCACAACAAGCATTGGCAACCTGAAAAATGATGGTAAAGCCGAGGTTTATCCCAATCCTGTAAATGATAAACTCTATTTCAAAACGGCAGGAATCTCAGGAAAATGTGTTATCACTGTCACCAACCTGCAGGGAGTTGTAATGAAACAGTTACGCGACAACGAGTTTTCAGGAGAAACCGGACAACTTGATGTTTCGTCGCTTGCCGACGGTGTTTATATCTTTTCCGCCGAAAACGAAAGCGGTCGGTATATCTGCCGGTTTATCAAATCAAACCGTTAACTGCATCTGTTATCAACCAGAAAAAACTTGATATGATTCAACGACTCAGAATCGCAGCATTCCTTTCATTGGCTATTTTTATTTGCTTTCCTTCACTGGCGCAGGTAAAAAGTGAAAAGCGCGGACTCGCATACGGTTACCTTTCGGAGACTGACATGAACGTGCTTTCCGAAGGGCTCTGCTGGTGGTATAACTGGAGCCCAAAACCAGAGAACGGCGTAGCCAGCGTTTTTGAAAATTACAACATGGATTTTGTCCCGATGACCTGGAATGGATCGTTCAATGAATCGGCACTGCGCACTTTTTACGCGGCACATCCCGAAGCAAAATTTCTGCTTGGTTTCAACGAACCCAATTTTAAAACGCAAGCCAATATGACACCCTCGCAGGCTGCCGCACAGTGGCCACGACTGGAAAAACTAGCCCAGGATTTCGGACTTCAGATTGTGAGCCCGGCAGTGAACTACGCCGACCAGCCGGTTAGCGAAAACGGAGTGACATACTCCGATCCGGTGGATTACCTCGATGCTTTTTTTGCTGCCTGTCCGAACTGTAAAGTCGACTACATTGCGGTTCATAACTACATGTGTTACGCTACCGCGCTCAGCAGCTACATCGACCGTTTCAGGAAATATAACCGCCCGGTTTGGTTAACCGAATTCGCCTGCTGGGATCAGCCAACGATCACGGTGGATATGCAGAAAAATTACATGATCGATGCAATGAACTTTCTGGAAAATGACTCGGCCATTTTCCGCTACTCGTGGTTCAATGGCAATCGCAGCCAAAGCTACCCGTATCTCGATATTTTTAAGCAGCAGTCGGGCGAACTGACAGACCTCGGAAAAATCTACGTCAATTTTAATCCGATACACGATACAGCCATGTATTTTTCTGTATCATCGCGCATCGAAGCTGAAAGCTACAACGCTATGTCGGGTGTTGGACTAGAGATAACGACTGATGAATCGGGCACTGCTGACGTGAACAAAATCGACGCGAATGACTGGCTCGAATACTATGTAGAGGTACCTGAGACTGCCGACTATAATGTTTTCTTCCGCATTGCATCCAGCGCTTCAACCAGCCTCGAACTGCGCGAAAACAACACCTTGCTGAAAGCCATCCGTATCTCCAACTCAGGGGGAAAATGGGAAACACTGAAATTGAACGCGAACCTGAGTGCTGGAAAACACAAACTCCAGGTTTTCAGCAAAGTGGGAGGTTTTAAACTGAACTGGATTGAAGTAACGACGGCTGATTCACCATCTTCTTCGGAAGCATGGGCCAAAGAAAACATTAAAATGTACCCAAATCCGGTGACTGACAAGTTGTTTATTGAAACAGCTTATTCTGTTGGTAAAGCACAGATTTCGGTTTTTGACCTCTCGGGAAGAAAAGTTTTCGAAACTTTTACAACCGGAAACGAAGCAAGACAAACCATTGATTTCAGTTCGTTCAAAAGCGGCCCGTACATTGTGAACGTGAAAAACAACAGTCACGTGACACATCAACTGATTCTAAAATAAAAAGCATGAGCGATATTTCCATCCGGAGGCTGACCAGTCAACAGATACTGGCGACCCGTTTCAAGAGCATTCCTGAAATGGTTTCCTGGATGGGCGCCATGCAAGCCCAGGACTATTACATGATGAAATGGGCCGTCGGACTTCGCATTCCTTTGGCAACCGATTCAGCAGTGGAAGAATCGCTTGCCAAAGGTGAAGTCCTCCGCACTCACCTGCTTCGTCCAACCTGGCATCTGGTGTCCGCAACTGATCTTCGCTGGATACTCGAACTCACGGCACCTCAAATTAAACCATTCATCCGAAACTGGCTCAAGCGGCTTGAACTTGATGGTTCGGTCATTGAGAACGGAAAGGCTATTCTGGAGAAAGCGCTTTCCGGGCAAAACCACCTGACCCGGGAAGAAATCGCCCGACAACTTGAACAAGGAAATTTCTCTGTCTCAGACCTTCGTCTATCGCATTTTCTGATGGCTTGCGAACTCGACGGACTATTTTGCAGTGGGAAGACTTAAGGCAAAAAACAGACCTATGCATTACTCGACGAGCGTGCCCCAGCAACCGGAAATTTGAGCAAGGAAGAAGCATTGCATCGGCTGGCTGAAAGATATTTTACCAGCCACGGACCGGCAACATTGCAGGATTTTATTTGGTGGTCGGGGCTGACAATACGTGATTCGCGTAAAGCGCTCGACCTGATCAAGGGCCGCCTTGAAACAATCAAAACCGATGAACGTGAGCATTACTTTCTGCCAACTTCCGCCGTTCAGGAGCAAAGACAACCCAAAGCCTTTTTGGTTCCGGCATTCGACGAATTCCTGATCAGTTACCGCGACCGTACCGATGCGCTCGAAAAAAACCACCACTCGAAAGCGATTTCTAATAACGGCATCTTCCGGCCAACGGTTGTAATCGACGGAACAGTAGCCGGATTGTGGAAAAAAGTGATCAGGAAAGGTATAGTAACAGTTGAATATGATTTTTTCAGACCAATAAGCAAAGAAGAACAAAAGCTTATCGACGAAGCGGAGTCGCAATACCTGCAATTTCTGAAATGATGAATTTCCATGAACAAGTTTTTGTTGCGGCAAAAATGCGACAGCGACAAAAAGCGTTCGGCAATTCGAAATAAATTCCTGAACTTTGAATGCCCGGGTTTGTTTTTCTACCATCAATAAAAAAGACCATGTTAATCGTTATATCACCCGCCAAAACCCTTTACGAACAAGCGCCTGTTCGCGTCGACCGATTCACGCAAGCCGAATTTCTTCCTGAAGCCGAGAAAATTGTCTCGGTACTGAAAAAGAAAAAACCCGCGCAGATTGCCAAACTGATGGACATTTCGCCCAAACTGGCCGAACTCAACTTCAAGCGCTTCCAGGGATGGAGCCTGCCCTTTACTCCTGAGAACGCATGGCAAGCCGTGCTGATGTTTAACGGAGATGTATACCAGGGGCTGAAGGCCGAGACTTTTTCGGACGCCGAATTCGACCGTGCACAGCAACAATTACGCATTTTATCGGGCGTTTATGGCTTATTAAAACCGCTCGACCTGATTCAGCCTTACCGGCTCGAAATGGGAACCAGCGTGGCTATAGCCCGAAAGAAAAACCTTTACGAATTCTGGAAAACAAAAATTACGGCGAAACTGAATGAAGAGTTAAGCAACAGCGAACAAAAAGTACTTATCAACCTTGCCTCGAACGAATACTTCAGCGCGATTGACCCGAAAAAACTGAAAGGACGAATCATCACGCCGGCATTTAAAGAAAATAAGGGCGGGCAATACCAGATGGTCTCTTTCTTTGCAAAAAAAGCACGCGGACTGATGAGCCGCTTCATCATTCAAAACAGATTATCGAACCCAGAAGACCTGAAAGCATTCGATCTGGAAGGATATTTCTACAACAACCAGCTCTCTAAAAACGACAACTGGGTGTTCACCAGATAAGATCTGACTTACTCGTTTTGACTATCGAAAAAACCCTTAATAATTCCACGGGAAGAACTGCGTATAAAACTGATTATCCCGTCGCGCTCCTGGGTCTGTTTAAAGTTATCTTCAATAAAATTGAGCGCCAGGGTCGTATTTCTTTTTTGCTGGAAAATAATCCGGTAAATTTCTTTCAATTCGTTGATTTTATGAATATCGAAACCACGTCTGGTCAATCCAATCCGGTTAATTCCTTCGTAGGTTAACGGATCGCGGGCAGCAACAATATAGGGCGGTACATCTTTGGCAATTTTACTAAGTCCACTTATCATGACATGAGCGCCGATCCTTGTGAACTGATGAATTCCTGTAAGTCCGCTGATGTTTGCCCAATCCAGGACCTCCACTTCGCCCGCCATTCCAACGTTAAAACCAATCACACAATGATCGCCAATCCGGCAATCGTGTCCGATGTGCGAGTTAGCCATAATAAGCGTATTATTCCCGACTACGGTTTTGCCCTTCGAGATTGTACCTCTGTTAATTGTCACATACTCCCGAATTATGGTGTTGTCACCTATTTCAAGCGTTGTATATTCTCCTTTGAACTTTAAATCCTGAGGAGCACCAGCAAGAACAGCGCAGGAAGAAATCTGACAATTATCTCCAATCCTGGCCCCGGCCTTTATATCGACACAATTGCCAATGGAGGTATTATTACCTATTACCACATCGTCATCAATTGTTGTAAAGTTACCGATAGAAACATTCTCACCAATCTGAGCATTCTTCCCAATTACCGCAGTTTTAGATATCATTTAAAAAAATTTAAAGCCGTGCAAATTTCGCCTAAAAGATTTACATTTTGCTTGATATTACATCAAATAATTGCAGCACGAATCCGGCTTAAAGTTTCCTGACTTATATTTAATAGTGACGCGACGTGTTTTTGGCGAGCCCGCTGAACTATCATTGGAAATTTTTCAATTAAATATTGATATTTCTTCTGGGCCGACATTGTGCTGAAAACAAAGTGAAACTCATCGAATGCAGCCAGCGAGCAACGGAAAAAATCCGCATAGAACCTGAAAAACAAAGGGTATTCGAGAAGTTTTTGCTCATCATCGAATGACAATGAAAAAACGATGGTATCATCGCAAGCCTGAAGAAATTCGAGGGAAGGTTTTTGATTGAAATAGGAAGCCATGATGGCAATCCAATGATTATCATGATAAAGCCACTTCGTTGTTTCTTCGCCATCATTCAAATAGAACCTGCGAACCAACCCGGATTTAATAAAGTGAATCTTAGTACAAACTTTTCCTTCCTGCGCCAGAAAATCATTTCTCCTGTAAAATTCCTCTTTAAAGTAAAGTCTGACTGCCCTTTCGGTCTCTTCATCCAATTTCCGGAACCGGTTGATATAATCTAAAAGCTCTTTCATCAAAGCCGCTTCAGATTCCACCGCCGTCGAAAAAGTCAACGTCTTTGGCTTTAAATTGCACAAGTTTCGAATTTGCAGGCAAGCTGTTGGTTACCCAAACGTTGCCGCCAATTACCGAGTTGGCGCCAATCCGGATACGCCCCAAAATGGTAGCCTGTGCGTAAATAATCACGTTATCCTCCACAATCGGATGACGTGGAATACCTTTAATCGGGTTTCCTTCCGAGTCGAGCGGGAAACTTTTGGCGCCTAGCGTAACTCCCTGATAAAGTTTCACATTGTTGCCAATGATACAGGTAGCGCCAATTACAACACCCGTTCCGTGATCGATTGAAAACGACTCGCCTATTTTAGCGCCGGGGTGAATGTCGATGCCCGTTTCGGAATGGCCCATTTCGGAGATGATTCGTGGAATGAGCGGAACACCCAATTGCAGCAACTGGTGCGCCACGCGGTGGTTGATGATGGCCCGGATGGTTGGGTAGCAGTATATTACTTCGCTGCGGCTGTTGGCTGCAGGGTCGCCCAAATAAGCGGCCTCAACATCAGTAACCAAAATGCGCCTGATTTCAGGAAGAAAAGAAATAAACTCGGAAGCCAGGCTCTGCGCATATTTCGAGCGCTCCTGCATGTCGACCATCTCCGGATTTTCGCAGGTGAAACACAAACCAGCCAGGATTTGCTCGGAGAGCAACTCGAATAACTCATCGACATATACGCCAATGTAGTGCTTGGTGGTATTGGAGCGCAGGCTTGTGGTGCCGAAATATCCGGGAAACAAAATTTCGCGGATGATGTCGACAAGCTTCTCCATTTTCTCGATGGAAGGCAGCGGCTCGCCAATGCGGTGCTCGTGGCAAACCGGGCTTAGCGAACTCTGGTCAGACAACTGCTCGACGGCGCTGCGCATTTTGTGCAGGATGTTTTTTTCCGATTGCATGCTTTGTGTGTTGCGTTACGAAATCCAGACAAAAATCATACTTTTAGGTATGAAATCAAATTTTAGCGAAGGAAACTTTCGTGACTTTGCAGAAAATTTAAAACGGCCGAAACAGCTCGTTTAAAGCGCTCCTCCCCGTTTCCACCAATCTCAACGAAAGGGAAACCATAGGCTGTCAGCTCTTTGTGATATTCGTCGAAAAGCCGAAGCCGGTTTTCGCCACCGTTTTCGCGCACATCGTCGGCTTCCCACGGCAAATCGGGGAGGCACAACAGATAGAGATCGACCGGGCATTCTGCGATTTTTTCTTCCAGCCACTCCGGAACTTTTGCGTAAACCCAGCGAAACCAAACCTTGGTGATGATCAGCCATGTATCGAAAAAATAAAACTTTTCGGGCGATGCTATTGTCCCGGAATATTGCTGAAGCTGTTGCCGGGCAATAATTTCAACATCCTCAAAAGAATAATGACCAGGCAAGGTTCCGACATATTCACGGGCAAATTCAGGAATAAAAACACCGTCAAAATGCTCAGCGAGCTGTCTGGCCAATGTTGTTTTTCCGGTTGATTCGGGACCGGTAATTGCGATTCGTATTTTCCGTTCAGGAGTTGACATGTTCAGGACAAATTTAGGAAATATCAGCCTGCCCGCGGCGGTAATCTTTCCGCCATTCGATGTAGCCCACTACTGCCATCACGGTATAAACCACAAACAAAATAACGGTTGGCAACAGGTTCTTGTAGAGAAATAACCCTACAGAAAAAGCGTCGACAAAAATCCAGACGAGCCAATGCTCCAGAATTTTACGGGCCAGCATCCAGGTTGCAACTATGCTCAACGCGGTGGCGAGCGCGTCGGCCATTGGCACCGGCGAATCGGTAAAACGACTCAGGATAAACCAGATTACCAGGAAAATGGCTAAACCGGCCATCGCCAGCCACAATCCCAACCGGAGATTCACACTGCTGATTTTGAGTCCGGCGCTTTTATTTTGCTGTTTTCCTGAAAGCCATTCGTACCAGCCGTAAATGCTGATGAAAACATAGTATAGTTGCAGGCCCATGTCGGCATAAAGCTTCGAAATAAAAAATACCCAGACATAAAGGACCGAGGTGAGCAAACCGACAGGCCAGGTCAGGATGCTTTGGCGGATGGAAAAGAAGATATAAATAAATCCTAAAACGGCTCCCAGTAATTCAATATAGTTTACTGAGAGCCATTCAATTATTGATTCCATTGAAGATCAAGGTTAATATTTCGGGCGACTTGCGATTGCCTTTATTTGCCCGAAAGAATTCTTTCGTATTCGCCTTTTTTGCTAAGTACCTGAACGGCTTTTGCGATTGATTCATCATCGGCGTTCATTACCTGAAAATAATGACCCGGCGTAAACAGGTCGCGGGCAATCAGCGCTTTCACCTGCCTTTTCATCAGCGGACGGGCAAATTCGAGGCTCTTTTCGTCGCCTTTCACGCCTTCCTTTTCACCGGCAGCAATAATGCTCTGAACCATCTCGTCGGTTACTTCGAACTTGCTGTTGAAAGTGGTAAAATCGGGATATTTCTGTTTAAAATCATCGCGGTTTTTATCGATTACATCAAGTGCACCCGAATAAATCACATTTTTCCTTCCCAGCGTATTATAATAAACGTAATACTTCGAAGTATCCATCGGGATAAAAATATCAGGAGTGATTCCGCCGCCGCCATAAACGGTACGCTTATTCAGTTTTGTCTCGTACTTTTCGGCCTTGTTCTGAATGATGCTGTCTTTGGAGAATAATTCGCCATGTACCATCCGGTTCGAAAAATCTTTCTGGTATTCGTCAACACCTTCGGTATAAGGTTTCTGTATACAACGCCCGGTTGGCGTGTAATAATGCGCGGTCGTCAACCTGATGATTGAGCCATCGGTGAGCGGATAAGGCTGCTGCACCAGGCCTTTCCCGAAGGAGCGCCGACCAATCAGCACGCCGCGGTCCCAATCCTGAATAGCACCAGAGACAATTTCGCTTGCCGAGGCCGAACCTTCGTCAATAAGTACAACCAGTTTTCCCTGTTCCAACTCGCCACTGGCAGTTGCCTTGTATTCCTTTTTATCTGAATGAGTTCCCTGGGTGTACACAACCAGTTTGTAAGCGCCCAGGAACTGATCGGCCAATTCGACTGCTGCCGAAAGGAAGCCGCCGCCGTTACCCCGCAAATCCAGGATCAGGTTGCTCAGTTTCGATGAAGCTTTCAGCGCTCTGATCGCATCGTTGAACTCTTCGGTTGTTGTGGCCGAGAATTTATTCAGCTTGATGTAGCCGGTATTGTCGTTAATCATGTACGAAGCGTCGAGGCTGTTAATCGGAATTTTATCGCGGATCACCGTAAAATCGAGCAGTCCGGATTCGCCTTTTCGTTTGATTTTAAGTTCGACGATCGTACCCTTCTTGCCGCGCAGCAAATCGTAAACATCGGTATTTTTGAGACCAATGCCCGCGATGTTCTTTTCGCCTACCTGAACGATGCGGTCGCCGGCACGCAAACCTACTTTTTCGGAAGGTCCGCCAGGGATGGTTTGCACCACGAGCAGGGTGTCGCGAAATACATTGAATGAAATACCCACTCCTTCGAAATTTCCCTGGAGCGGTTCGTTCATTTTTTCAACTTCCTCTTTCGAAATATAAACCGAATGCGGATCGAGGTTGCGAAGAACTTCCACAATAGCTTTTTCGGTCAGGTCGTTCACGTTGGTCGTGTCGACATAGTAGCTGTCGATTAACCGCAACAGGCGGCCAAATTTGATTGTATTACCTTCAACGCTCTGGGCATACGAGCTTGCACTGCCAAACAGGATGGCCACTCCGACCAGAAGCGAAACACCAATTTTTCTGCAATTTAAATTCATAATTGTTGATTTAAACAACCGGCAGCCGCATCATACAATCCTTCAGAAGCCGGTCTGATTTAATTCCATTTCAGCAAAGATAGTTTAATAAACCACCTTCCAAAGAAACCAAAAGCTTAAATTAAGTTAAGAGCAGCACTTTTACAAATCAGAAAAAGGATGCGGAAACAGTTGCAGGAAGCGATCTGCTCATACTTTGATGAGTGGTTACGAATAAGCTGCGTGACAGCATCCTGATTAACATTAAATTTTCTATATTTGGTTTTTATCCCATACCAACCCATTCAGAATCATGAAAAACATCTTCAAATTCTGGCTTCACCCGGCGCAGGCAGTTGAAAAGTTTGCAGAAAACCCTTTACCAGAACAAAACCGACTGATAAACCTGTTGTTTCTGACTTTATCGCTTTTGCTGTCGTTGCTACCGCCGCTCAACAAAGATGTATGGATGAAACCGACCGACTTTCTGCTGTCGGTTGCAGGAGTTGCTTTCACTACCATGCTGCTTTTCCTCGTGACCAAATATATGGTGTCCTTTTTACTCTGGCTGCTTGGCAAGTTGTTCGAAGGAAAAGCCGGAATGCAGGAAATCAGGCTGGCCGTGGGGCTGTCTTATTCTATCTGGATCATTTTGCTCCCGTTTGCGGCCCTGCATTATTTCATGATCAAACTATCCGGTTCGCCCGAATCGTGGCTGGCTATCCCCGTCTATATACAGTTTATCTTCGCAGTCATCAGTTTTGGATACCTGGTCGTCAGCCTTTCAAAAGTCAGCCGTATTTCGCGCGGTTATGCCTTGCTTTGTGTACTGCTTGTTACAACCATTCCGGAAATGATCGTACTATTCGTAAAAGCATAAAAAATAACAAAAAGCCGCCACGGCATTAATTGCATTTCAGGCTTAATTTTTACCTTTAACCGCGATAACCTAAAACCTTTACCATGAAAAAACTGATCGCCCGATTCCTGATTATCCCGGTTCTTTTGCTTGCCATCTCAGCCTACACCATGGCCGGAGAACGCGATTATTACCAAATACAGATCTACCGTCTGAAAGGGAAAACCCAGGAAGCACAAGTGGATAAATTCCTGAAAGAAGCCTATCTGCCAGCCCTGCACCGTGCGGGAGTTAAGAAAGTGGGCGTTTTTAAACCCATTGAAAGCGATACCACCAGCGGAAAACGAATCTATGTGTGGATTCCGTTTAAATCGACCAAGCAATTTACCAAAACCATCAAAGAACTAAACGCCGACGAAACTTATTGGAAAACGGGTTACAACTTTTTGCAGGCGCCATCGGATCAGCCACCTTATGTGCGTCGCGAATCGGTTTTGCTGAAAGCCTTTCCCTACGCACCGAATTATGTTATTCCGGAGTACAAAACACCCCGGTCGCAGCGGATTTACGAATTACGCAGCTACGAATCGCCCACCGACTACCTGTTCAGGCAAAAAGTAAAAATGTTTAACGAAGGGGGCGAGATTGAACTGTTTAAAAAACTGGGCTTCAACGTGGTATTCAACGCCGAGGTTGTTTCAGGAAGTACCATGCCCAATCTCATGTATATGAGTACATTTGCCGACATGGCTTCGCACGACGAGCATTGGAAAACATTTGGAAACCATCCGGAATGGAAACGAATGTCGGGACTGGCCGAATACAAAAACACGGTTTCGAAAGCCGTCATTATCTTGCTGCACCCAACCGCTTATTCCGACTTTTAGCAACAGATGCACACAAAATCCAATGTTCGATTTGCGAGGTAGGTCCACTTCCTGAAGCCTAAGAATAATGCGTACCGGGGGCTGAACGACTTTTACCCGACATGCTTCGGAATAGAAAACAGCGAAAGAGAAAATGAGTTACCCTATTCAAACGGCCACCTCTTATGATGACTACAGCGATTTGCAAATCATTTATTTCGCTTGTAAAACAAGGCGCTCCACCATTATATTTCTGCCCCGCGGAATGAAAAAATAAGTTGCCGAAGCAAAAACTAAGACCGACGGAGCAAGAAAATAAACCGACAGTCTTCGAAAATGAAGCGACGGAGCAAAAGCAAAGACTGACGGAATGAGAAATTACCATGCCGGAACCAAAACAAAAGGTTTTTGAAATCTATAATTTATTTATCTTTAATTGGATAAAAAATATTAATTCCAATAGAGAAATATATGCACCTGGTACATATATACAGACGTTATGCATAAGGCTAAAAAAAGATAAAACATTATGACCAAAGAGGATATAGACCAACTATTATCACAAGCAATAAAATCATTCTCTGAAATTGATGATTTGGTGAATGGTCGGAAATATGTTGACAATGACGAAGAGATAATTAGAGAAAATCAAAATAGAGCAGCGGAGGCGATTGGAGCACTTAATTCGTTTTTAGACAAACATGCTCGTCGAGAACAATATTGGGGCTCATCAAATAAAAAAGTAGACATATTCAGACAAGCATTAACGATAGATTCTCAATATGGTTGTGCCATTTTGAAAGATGCATTGGCAGAGCTTAAAATGGTAAAATCACAATTAAAATATACTGAGGATATTCAACAAGAAAAACAACAAGATGCTAAAAATGGAACGACTTTAAACAATAAGGTTTTTGTAGTTCATGGACACAATAGTGAAATAAAAAATACTGTCGCATTATATTTACATCGGCTTGGACTTGACCCAATAATACTTCATGAGCAGGATGATAATGGGAATACAATTATTGAAAAATTATTAGAAAACTCTAATGTAAATTTTGCGATTGCTTTATTAACACCAGATGACATCTATACAATAAACGAAAAAACTCAAAGTAGAGCTAGACAAAATGTAATTTTCGAATTTGGTTATTTCATGGGCAAGTTAGGAAGAAAGAATGTTGTTGCTTTGTTTGAAAACTCAGAATCATTTGAAATTCCATCGGATATAAGTGGTTTAATCTATATTCCATACAACACCAAAGAAGATACTTGGAAATTAAGATTAGCAAAAGAATTAAAACGTGTATTTAAAATTGACTTAAACAAATTAAAATAAAGCCCTATGCATAACAAATTGTATATGGCAGGCGGGGGTTTTAGCGGTCTGACAAGTCAGACCTTGCGCCCACTATCCTGCGGGTCTGACAGGATTTCTTTCAGAAATTCCGCCCGACCACATACAAGCGACAGTTAGCAAAAATTAGAACCAAAAAATGAATCTTGTAGCAATAATATTGATATCACCGCTTTTGATAAATTTCATCCTTTTATTCCAAAGGAAAAAGAAGTGGGTTAAAAGTATATCGAAGTGGTTGTTGTTAGGTATTTTCTTTATTATTGGTTTTGCTTTCTTTATAAAACCTGATTTTTTAAATTACAATATCTCTAGATTAATAAGTTGGTCGATCATGACACCATTTATATTTAGCATTCTGGATTTTTTAATAAAGCAATTAAGTTACACTATTCAAAATCGAGATTTATATTTATGGTTGAGAGGTTCGTCAGAAATTGACGATACAACATTTAAAAGTGGAAGTCATGTGAGAGCATCTGACCGAATATTGTCAATGTTTCTTTTGGTTGCAGTTATATTCCTACCTTTTGTCGGTATGCTGATTCTTAAATGATTAGAAAGACAAGATATCTAAAACTAAATGAATAAAACACTACACCCAACAATTTGTATATGGCAGGCGGGGGTTTTAGCGGTCTGACAAGTCAGACCTCGTGCTCACTATCCTGCGGGTCTGACAGGATTTCTTTCAGAAATTCCGCCCGACCACATACAAGCGACAGTTAGGCTTAATTTTAAAATTAAAATAATGAGGAGTATCATTTTATTAACCTTTACATTTCTAATTACAAGTATTAATTTCTCTTTCTCACAAAGAAACGTCACTAACGGAAGGTATAAGGGGGGAGATATAGAACTAGGAAAATTTTTAGCTCAAAATCTAAAATATCCGGTTCTTTCTCAAGAATACAGATCTGTTGGTTATTCAATTACAGGAGTTACAATTGCGCCAGACGGAGAAATTATAGAAATAACGTGTATTAATCCAATAGATCAATTTATTGATAATAACATTAAAGAGGTTATTGAAAAGAGTAAAGACAACTGGCTTAAATCAGATTCAATCTCAGCCAATCAAACATTTTACATTCAGATAGCATATACATTCGGTAGTACAAAAGATACGCCATCAGTCATCAACCCAGTCAAAAGCAATTATAATTTTATTGAACCAGTTGTATTAACAGCCTTACTCGGCAAAAAGGACAAATTCCCTGCTTCAGATGAATACATTGCGACTAAATGTAATGAATCGATCAACTCTGGACTTTATAGCGAAGCATTAAAATATATTGATGAACTAATCAAAAGAAACCCATTTAATAAAGAATTGTATCAATGGAGAATATCCATAAATAAAGAACTCAAACAAAACGACTTAATTTTAAAAGATGCAAAAAAGTTAAGCGATTTTATTCCAGGAGTATCGCTGGACGAGTTAGTACAATAAAAACTAAGCCTAACACAGGTACATATTGTAGGGCGGGGTTTGGTGGTACGCCATCCACCGATTCACGCATCGTCTTTCAGTTCTGACGGGCAGGAATGAACTCTGAAATCCGCACCGACAACTTGCAATTGACAGGTAGGGGTGATTTTGTCGAACACACTATAATTAAGGCATATTAAAAAAAGAATCATGAAAGAATTGCAAAAACAAATCTATCTATTGACTATTCTCGGATTATTTTCGTTAAACAGTTATTCACAAAATCGGATAATCGGTCAAATTGTTGATTCCAAAACAAACAAACCTGTTGATAGTGTGGCTATTTTTGTTCATGAGAAAGACATTCACACAACAAGCAATAGTCTGGGATATTTTTCACTCTCAACAGATTCCTCTGATATATTAATTCTTAAAAAACCATTTTATAAAACGAGTATCGTTGAAGTTCCCAATAGTTCTGCCTTTAAAATTATATTGCAAAAAAGAATAGAGACAGAATATCAGGGTGGCTGGGAAGAGTTTCGAAAACTAATTGCACTTAATATCAGATACCCATTCCAAGCGCTGTCCAATAAGACAACAGGAATCGTTTACGTTTCGTTTGACATTGATAAAAATGGTACTATGAAAAATATAAAAATACTTGATGATATTGGCGATGGATGTGGAGAAGAAGTGATTCGAATATTAAAATTAGTTCCAAACGACTGGCTAACAACAGATACAACAGAAACATTTACGTTGCCGATTGTTTTTAAATTTGGTAATTCAAAGATAAAAGACAAAAAAGCTCAATCTATTAAAGGCAGACTAATTGACGAAATCATTGTTACTGTAAATTATTAAAAGTATACCACCAACAACTTGAAAATTTTATAGCGGATACGGTGGTATGCAGGGTGCAGATCCTCGCATCAATTTCCGTCCTGCCCGACTGGAAATCGTACCGAGAATCCGTTGCAAAAACATACCATCGCCGTTGTGTTTAATTTAAAAATGACATGAGTACAATTTTACTAACAGGAGCAACAGGATACATTGGTAAAAGACTATTACCAATGTTGGTTGAAAATGGGTATTCTGTGATTTGTTGCGTTAGGGATAAAAATAAATTTCATGTTGAAGATTCCGTCAGACAAAACATACAAGTTATTGAGCTAGACTTAACCCAAAAGGAATCACTTAAAAACATTCCTCAAGAAATTGACTTTGCTTATTATTTGGTCCATTCGATGTCGAGTTCAAAAAACTACAATGAACTGGAAAAACAATCTGCCATAAACTTTAGGGAGGCTATCAATAAAACCAATGCGAAGCAAGTAATCTATTTAAGTGGTATAGTTAACTCCGAAACTTTATCAAGGCACCTGAATTCCAGGAAGAATGTTGAAATTGAATTAAATAAAGGAAATTATTCCTTAACAACTGTGCGGGCAGGAATTATAATTGGTTCAGGAAGTGCATCATTCGAAATTATACGTGATTTAGTTGAAAAACTGCCAATCATGGTTGCACCAAAATGGTTAAGAACAAAATGTCAACCCATAGGCATATCTGACGTCATTCAAATATTAATCGGAATATTAGGAAATACTAAAACATATAACAATAGCTATGATATAGCCGGAAACGAAATACTAACATACAAAGAAATGTTAATGGATTTTGCACAGGTACGAGGTCTGAGAAGAATTATATGGACTATTCCTGTAATGACTCCTAAATTGTCTTCTTATTGGTTGTATTTCATAACATCTACTTCATATAAACTGGCCATTTCATTGGTTGATAGCATGAAAGTAGAGGTGGTGGCAAAGGATCATGAAATTAATAGGCTGCTCCAGTTAAATCCCTTATCGTATAAAGAATGTATCAAAAAAGCATTTAATAAAATAGAGCAAAACGAGATCATATCAAGTTGGAAAGATTCGACCGTAAGTGGAAGATTAGATTATAAAATATCCGATTATATTAAAGTACCTGAATTTGGCTGCTACAAAGATATCCGAAATAGACAAGTAAAAAATGTATTGACCTGTACCGAAAAAATTTGGATGATTGGAGGTGAAAACGGCTGGTATTATGCCAATTGGTTATGGCGGGTTAGAGGTTTTATTGACAAATTGTTTGGGGGAGTCGGGTTAAGAAGAGGAAGAACTAGTTTAAACCATATTCACGCCGGGGATACTCTAGATTTTTGGAGAGTTCTTTATTCCAACAAATCTGAAATGCGACTACTATTATTTGCAGAAATGAAATTGCCCGGAGAAGCATGGTTAGAATTTCGTATACAGGACAATATTCTTACCCAAACGGCTAC
>JAEWME010000421.1 GCA_023393265.1 Bacteroidota bacterium
CATATGTTACCGATTGATTGCCTGCAGTAATTGTTAATGGCGCTCTGTTAACGGTTAATGTTGCTCCTGTGCTGGTTGCTGTACCACAGGTTCCAGTTACCACGCAACGGTATTGGCGCCCGTTCATGGCAACGGTTGGATTGGTAAGGTTAAGGGTTGCCGTTGTTGCGTTTGAATAAACTCCGCCATTTAAAATATTGTTCCAACTCGAAATGTATTCCTGCCATTGATAGTTTAAGCCGTCTCCTGTTGCCGAAACTGTAAAGCTGGCGTTGGCGCCATAGGTAATTGTACCGTTATTTGGGTTTGCTGTTATGGATGGTGCAGTACATGCCGGTAATACATTTACTGTATAATCTTCTACTTCACCATAAGTCCACGACCCGCATGCAGGTGGATTTGCAGAGCTGCTGGATGAAACCCTCATTCGGGTTGCTCCCGCGGTAGCTGTTACTGGTATACTTAAGGAAACCGGACCTACAGTCCCGTTTGTCCCTCTGTTTCCAACCGTGTAAGTTTCTCCTGAATCATCAAAGTCACCATCCTGATTCCAGTCGAAATATGCGTTCACATAATTGCTGCCTCCTGGAACATTTAATCCGACAGAAATATTATATGAATTTCCGGCCGTTATGTTAGTAGATTGGCTTGTGTAATCAGAATATCCTGTGTTGCTTGCTGTGGTGCCGCTGTTTATGGTATTGAACACCACAGAGGTAATACCGGTATTTCCTCCGGCAGTTGCAGCACAATAATTCAAAACCGAAGTTCCTGTTACTGCAACATTTTTTGTGGTTGCTCCGCCGCCTGCATTGCTAATGTTACCGCTATAAGCAGTATTGGATGCTGTTGGTTTAAAATGAGCATAGATCGTTGTGTTGCCAAGTGCAGCGCTTGTATAGGCAACTGTTACAGAACTTGCAAATCCGCTACCGGTTGTTTTTGAAACTTCAAAACCCAAAGGTGCAGTAACAGTAATATTGCCGGAAGCCGGACTTAAAGTTGTTCCGGATAAAGTATAAGTTTGTTCAGTCGATGTGTTTCCACTGGCCGCGAAGCCGAAATCCAAGCTGGTTGGATTTACTGTCAATTCGGGTCCGGTTGCAGCAGTTGTTCAGGTAATTACAAATGTTTCATTGTAAAAACTTTCATTAGTGCTAAGCCCCCATGCATAAACTCGGATAGTTAATGTGGTACCTGATGTAACTGGAATAGTGGTAGTGTTTGAAAATTGGACTTGGGAATTACCTATACTAAAATTGCTTCCTAATTGCGTGGAATTACTGAAGTTATCCGTGGAGTAATACACAGACCCATTATCAGTGCCAAAGCTACTTTTCCTATGATAAAATGAGATATTTGAAATACTTAAATTATAACCAGAAACTGGTGTAATAGTATATTCGAAATAGTCAGAATTATTTCTGCTAGTTGAACTCCAACCAGTACAATACGCTCCGTCCGTTCCATAATTAACGGTTCCTACTCCTGAACCTTTTGCCAGAGCAGTTGCGCTAATATTGCCTGAAGTTGTCGGGTTTCCCGGACTGGAATTAAGTGACCATGTTGCATTATCGGCCAACGCCATTCCTTGCATAACCAGCAGCAGAATAAGGCTTATCAGTATCCGCGCTGCATTTTGGCGCAAACTGTTTTTAGGGGTTTTGTCTGTGTCGTGCCCCGTGGCAAACAAAGGCTTGGTTTCGGTCGTTCGGCCCGTAAGTTGTTGGGTCATTTGGTTAAAGTAAAGAGTTTTCATATAGTTTGGTTTTGAATTAATTACAGATTGAGGTCTGGTAAGCTGGTGGGCTTGCGTTGTATTGCTGGGAACGCCCGTTACCGGAGGCCCGGTACGATCCCACTCCCGGGGCGGGGCAAGGATTCGCCCCACGCCAGTTAGGTATTTGTTGATCGGAATTGCACCTTCCTTATCAAGCAGACTTTCAGGAGTTGGGAATGATAGTTCTTTCTTGTTGTTTGGCTTTCCCTTTTTGTTCTGGTCCCGGGTTGTAACCGTTGTGCATGAACCAGTTTGATGAGTCGCAAAATCGTAAGTTGTATTTTCGGTGTAAAGATTTTTCATAAAGCAGTTTTTGGGGTTGAAGCTTCGGGTTTCTTTTTATCGAAACTTATAGTATGTATGATCATTGTACTTGAATGTTGTGTATGAAAATTCAGGAAAACATCCCGGTAAGAACTTACTGTTCAATGAATTTAATCCATTGGAAGGAGTAGCGGAAAAACATGCTTCGGAGAATTTGGAAGCTATGCAGGTCGTTTTTGATCCGGAGCAAATATGAAAAGCCAGTTGAACGGTTAAAAAATTCGCGGTTTTCATGCTGTAAGGCGCAATTTTATTGATGTTTTGAATAATTATATATATTATGTTATATTTATAACAAGAAATGATCCTTTAAGCATCATTTCAGCTTAATAACTCTTCAAAAAAATAAATACGAATATTATCACATATCGCAAAACAAACCCTATTCGCACTTAAAGTTATGAACATCCCATTCATTAATTGATCACCAAATTCATTAAAATCCAGTTAACTTATCAAACCGGTATCTTGAGCGATCAAACTGGTTAAGCTGACTTTCAAACCTATTCGGGCATAATAATTATTTCATTTATTTATTTGTACCCGGGTATTTAAGGTGTTCAAATCAATCAGGAATCGAAAATTCAACCATCGAAAAACAATTAGTATATAATTGATATTCAACAATTAAAAAATTTTAAAATGAACTTTTTTAAGTTTTTGTCTGCCCTTATTGTTGCTGTTACCTCGCCGGGAAAGTGTCTTCAAAAAAATGGTAACTGAAAAAAACAGGACCTTCAAACTTTTTCACAATTAAAATTAGACTACCTCTATCAGATAGTCAATGGGTAATTTCCGACCTATAATTTGGTTTTATGGGAGGTGTGATTTTTATACTTTTATATAACCTGACTTTGGTCCTTTCCCTTTAAAGATAGGTTATCTTATGATTTTAAATCATAATAATTAAGTATGAAAATAAAATTTGAGCAAGCAATTTATTTGGCGACGATTCTGCACGATTTTTGAAATTTCTGATAATTATTAGCATTTAAATGGTGCAGGTTCTTTCCATCGAAGATATAAATAGTCCGATGTTAATCAGAAAAATGAAGCTGGCGGGTATATCAGCTGATTGTTGCTCAAAACAAAAGCCGTTCCACGAAATTCAGGAACGGCTTTTGTTGTATCTTGCTGTTTATCAGTTCGGTATTTACCTGTATTTTTCTTCTCTCAGTGTTTTAATTTTTTCGTCGGTCAGATAATCCTCAAAATCCATGTATTTGTCGATGGCTCCGTTTGGTGTTAAATCAATTACACGCGAGCAAACCGATTCGATGAATTCGTGGTCGTGACCAGTCATCAGGATTTGACCAGGGAAACTCTTCATATTGTTATTGAAGGCCTGAATCGACTCCATATCCAAATGGTTGGTTGGGTGATCGAGGATGACCGTATTTGGGTGAGCCAGCATCATGCGGGCAATCATGCAGCGCATTTTTTCGCCTCCTGAAAGCACTTTCGCATTCTTCTGAAGGTCGTCGCCCGAGAAAAGCATTTTCCCAAGATACTGACGCAGATAGTTTTCGCTCGTGTCGTGCGAATATTTTCCGAGCCATTCGTAGAGCGTTTCGTCTTTGACGAAAAACTCGTTCACGTCAACCGGAAGATTTGCTGTCGTGATTGTCACAC
>JAEWME010000049.1 GCA_023393265.1 Bacteroidota bacterium
AGGCATCCTTTTTAGTTGCCCTTTCAGGGCGAATTTCGTTGATTCGATTTATTACCGGGACGTTGTCCCGGCTGAAGTAAACCGTCCTTTCAGGACGAAAGACATACACCTATGTAATTTACAAAGAATTACAACAAGGCAATCATTTTATTTTCATAATCTCCCAAACGAATTTGCTCTTTTTCCCAAAACTCCTTTTCCCTGTATTCCGGGCTGAAAGCCCCACTCAGTTCAGTCTCAGGCATCCTTTTTAGTTGCCCTTTCAGGGCGAATTTCGTTGACTCGATCTATCACCGGGACGTTGTCCCGGCTGAAGTAAACCGTCCTTTCAGGACGAAAATGTCTGATAATATTTCCATCGCCTGCGTTTTTTTCCCGGGGCTGAAGGCCCCACTCAATTCAGCCTCAGGCATCCTTTTTAGTTGCCCTTTCAGGGCGAATTTCGTTGATTCGATTTATTACCGGGACGTTGTCCCGGCTGAAGTAAACCGTCCTTTCAGGACGCAGATGTCTGACAATATTTCCATCGCCTGCGTTTTTTTCCCCGGGCTGAAAGCCCCACTCAGTTCAGCCTCAGGCATCGCCTGAGGTTTGAAATACCCGCACCATGCGTAACCGCCCTGAAAGGGCAGTTCAGTCGGACCAAACTGAACCTTCGTCCGATTCATCCCCGACCCCATTTTCCCCTTTGCGTTTTTCGCGTTTTTTCTCATCTTTAAACGGACTAATTATCAACACCTGACTGATATGTTCAAAACCTTACTTCTGGTCGCCGCTGCTACGTTCGCCACCATCGCCGGACTGGCACAGCAAACCCAAAATTCGCTCATCACCTTGTCCAACGACACCATCGCGATAAGCATTTTGCCCGAGGTGGGCGGACGCCTGGTGCGTGCCTCCCTGTGTGGCAAACCCAATATCCTGAAATCCGACTCAACGCAATGGAATGAGAGCCCGGACAAACGCCCCGGATTAACCCCGCGGGGAATGTTTAAAGCTTACAATGGTCATATCACCTGGCTAAGTCCGCAGTCGGAATGGTGGGCACATCAGGATTCGTTTCCGCTCCTGAAGTCGAACCATGCGCAATGGCCGCCCGACACCTACCTCGAGTTTTCGCCCTTCCGCATCGTCCGGCAAACCAGCCATGAGATCGTGCTCACCGGTCCGGCCAGCCCCTTTTCGAAGATGCAGCTTACCAAAACGTTTCGCATCAGCGGCAATAAAGTTTTCGTCAGTGCTGCGGCCAAAAATACCAGTACCGACACTGTCAGTTGGGGATTGTGGCACAACACCCGAATGAGTGGCTGGGACGCCGTTTTCGTACAGGCCAATGAAACCGATCTCCGGAAAACCAATTACATGCGGCGCGCCGAACTCCGAAAACCCGAACTGCACTATGCCGACGGCTTTTACAGCTACGAGGCCGTGCGCCCCGAAACGCCCGGCGGCTTCATGTCGAAATCCTTCTTCGACGTCGCTTCACCCCTCATCGCCGGACACCACGGCAACCAGTGGCTGATCATCCGCAGCGCAGCCATACCGGCGCAAAGCATTCATCCCGAGCAGGCCCGCATCGAACTGTACATCGAAAACACCACCCGCCCCGAACGCGATTTGCAGGAACTCGAAATGCAGTTTGCCTACGAGACCATTGCTCCCGGCGCCTCCATCGAAGCAACCGAAACCTGGGAAATCTTCCCCGCCGGCAACTCCGCCGACAAAAACGAATTACGCACCGAACTAAAAAAACTGCTGAAATAGCCGGAGAAAATTAATCTGTGAAAACAATTCTCCTGAAAAGCTGAATACACTTTTTTCTCAGTTTGACGGCGCATTTCTGCGGTGTAGAGTAATAAAGAAGATTAGTAAAAGAAACAAAATAATGTCGCATTTTATCCGTAACTCACCCCACGTCCGCGAGCGGACGTCTCCCCTCTCTACAAGTAGAGAGGGGTAAAGCGAGCACTGCGAGCTTGGGGTGAGTCAATAAAACACTGAATATGAAACACGACATTTTTTATTCTCTCAACTGAACTACAAAATCTGAAAATAAATGCTGTTTAACAGATTGAAGTTTTCCTATATTTGTTTAACCATAAGGACTAACTAATGAACCGTGCTTACTATTCTGGAACAATTTCAGCCTTTCTAAACCAGTCTCACAACGAAATTCTAGGAATCCTATCTGCAAACAATGACTTTTCTTTGGAACAATCTCAACGCGAATCTTGGAGATATCAGATTGATTTGCTAAAAGGCACACTTGTCGGGCTATCCGGGGCCATCTATTTTGAGTATTCGATTCCTCGAATGGGTAAAAGGATTGATGTCTTGTTGATAATTAAATCCATCATTTTTGTTCTTGAATTTAAAGTTGGAGAAAAAGACTACCCAAGTTACGCAATTGATCAAGTTATGGATTATGCGCTTGACCTTAAAAATTTCCATGAAACAAGCCACGATAAAATAATTGCACCCATTCTTATCGCGACAGAAGTAAAACATTCCGATCTTTTTTCATCTATTCATGCACATAACGACAAAATTCTAAATCCGATTCGTTGTAGCGCAAATGATTTGAGGAATGGAATAACATCTATTTTGGAATTCTGGGACGACGGAGAAGTTATAAATATTCAAGATTGGCAAAATGGAAGATACCATCCAACACCAACGATCATTGAAGCAGCAATGGCGCTCTATAACAATCACTCTGTTGCCAACATATCTCGAAATGATGCAAGTGCTATAAATCTTAGTAAAACGTCTGAAGCCGTTTCTGAGATTATTCGTCATTCGAAAGCAAGATCAGAAAAGGCGATCTGTTTTGTTACCGGCGTTCCTGGAGCTGGAAAGACTTTGGTGGGATTGAATATTGCGACTACTCACATTAATAAAGAAGATGAACTATATAGTGTTTTTCTTTCGGGAAATGGGCCACTGGTTTCAATTTTACAAGAAGCATTAGCCCGCGATAGAGTATATAGGGCCGAAACACAAGGAAAAAAATTAAAAAAAGGCGAAGCCAGAAGCGAGGTAAAAGCATTTATTCAGATCGTCCATCATTTTCGTGACGATAGCCTAAAAGACGAAAAGCCGCCAGTAGAGCATGTTGCGCTTTTCGACGAAGCGCAACGAGCTTGGACGTTAGAACAAACCGCGAAGTTCATGCGCGAAAAAAAGGGAAAACCAAATTTCGATTTGTCGGAACCTGAGTTCCTCATTTCTTGTCTCGATCGACATCCTGATTGGGCAGTTATCGTTTGTCTAGTTGGTGGCGGACAGGAAATTAACACTGGCGAAGCAGGCATAAGCGAGTGGGTTGAGGCTTTAGAAAGATCTTTCCCTGATTGGAAAATCTATATATCAGACAGATTAACGGATAGCGAATACAACGCAATAGAGATCCTTCAAAGAATCAAGTACCGTCCTGGCGTTGAATATTCAGAGTCGTTGCATTTGGCTGTGTCAATGCGATCATTTCGGGCTGAAAATGTATCGTTGCTGGTAAAACAAATTCTTGATCTAGATTATCAGCAAGCTCAAAAAACATTGATCGAATTGAATGGCAAATATCCGATTGTTGTTACTCGTGATCTGAAAAAAGCTAAAAAATGGCTTAAGCAAAAAGCTCGTGGAAGTGAGCGTTATGGTATTGTAGTCTCGTCGCAAGCCCAGCGATTAAAACCCTATGCAATTGATGTAAAATCGCCAATTGATCCTATTCACTGGTTTTTAGATGACAAAGAAGACGTGCGATCATCCTATTATTTGGAAGACGTAGCTACCGAATTTCATGTTCAAGGATTGGAACTTGATTGGGCTTGTGTTGCTTGGGATGGAGATTTCCGATTTAGCGAAGAAGGTTGGCGATATAAATCTTTTAGGGGAAACAAATGGCAAAATATCAATAGTCCTGAACGTCAACTCTATTTAAAAAATGCTTATCGAGTTTTGCTCACTCGCGCTCGCCAAGGAATGGTCATTGTAGTTCCAGAAGGAGACGAAGAAGACCCAACAAGAAATCCAGAATTTTATAATTCTACCTTTGAATATTTAGCTAAAATCGGATTTGAAGTTTTATATTAACTTGACTCATAGTCCGTTGACAACCCTTTTCTAAATTACTTCCTTTGGTATTAAAAAGCCATGAGCGAAGTAATCCGGTTCAACTACCTCCATCGTGATTCGGGAAACTGGAAAAAGTTTGGCCACAAATTGTTTTCAAATCCTGAACAACTGAACCTCGATGAAATAGAACAAAAAATTCGTCAAAATCTAATCGATACGGAGTTCTTTTATCCCGATCAGGTTGGTATCAAAAAATTCAGATTTCATCGCCATTTAGATGATTCTTCATGGTACGAATTTGAGTCAGTTGAGATCGTCGATATAGACGCTTCAAAATCTCAGAAACCCTCGATAAACGATTTGATCGTGTTGCTCAGGAAAATGAGCAAATTTGATATTTTCCTAATGGGAGATCAACCCACGACCTGTCCATTTTGTGGTGCCAGAACAGCAGTAATTTTCGAAACTTTTAAAAAATATCCCTTGCAACTTCACGACTGTCTGGACAAAAATTGCCGATCGCGCTTTATTCAAGCAGATGATTACGACTTCAACACGATTTAAACTCCCTATAATTGCGGTCAAACTCCCTATTCATTCGTTTAAATCCATTATTAACGCGTTAAAACAAAACATTCATTCGTTACAAACGACAATTAGATCGTTTAAAACAACTACTAATTCGTTTAAA
>JAEWME010000059.1 GCA_023393265.1 Bacteroidota bacterium
AACCGATAAGTTTTTATACCGGATTTTGGAATAGCGCAAAGCGCTATAAATACCAGGGCTGAGGAATTTCCGGCAGGTTCATCCGGATGCGCCATTCCTTTGGAAAATAGTTATTGGCGCGGTTTCCCAGGTTTTTTACAAACCCCAGCGGGATGTTCTGGTAAGTCACCAGCAGCCAGCCTTTCACTGTTGTATTAAGCCTGATTTCATTTTTTTTCTGAAACTGAAGGGCTTCGTGCAGATTGAGTTCTGTCGTTTCGAAGATGGCAGGGTTGCGATCGACTGACAAGGCAAAGAAATGCTCGGGCAGCAGGTCATTTTTTTTGAATTGTGCAAGCGGAATACCGAAGCTGATGATCCGCAAACATTCGGAAAGTGTCTGCAATACTGGAATTTTATTTTCAGGATAAGCAATCAGAAATTCATTTTTAACCAGAAATTCCGAATCATCAGTTACCAGCCAGTTACGCACTTCAGCAAACTGTTTCGGCATTTTTTCGAATTTCAGACGAGCCTTTTTCGAAAACGAAAAGTAGTCAGCTCCTTCTTTTTTCCGGATAAGCGTCATGAAAAAACCTTCGCCTTTCACTTTGTGCGGCAGGAAACGGTAGCCAAATAAACCGTTTCTTTCCAATACGTCAACGCCCCATTCTTCCTGAACCGGTATGCGAACACTTTCGATTTCGTTGTTTTCGGCGAGCCATTTCAGGTTTTCTTCATTCTCTTCAGGATTGAAGGTGCAGGTGCTGTAGATGAGGTAACCGCCGTTTTTCAGCGATGGCCAAACATCTACCAGGATGCGTCGCTGGCGGGTGGCACACAGGTTGGTGTTTTCGACCGACCATTGTCCGATGGCCGAAGCGTCGCGCCGGAAAAGTCCTTCTCCGGAACAGGGTGCATCCACTACGATCAGGTCGAACAAACCTTCGAGCTTGCCAAAATCTGCCGGATCGTTGCTTGTAACAACCACATTTTGGTGTCCCCATTTTCGGATGTTTTCGTCGAGAATGCCAACCCGCGAACGAATCACCTCGTTTGTAACCAGCAAATCAGCAGACTTCAACAGGCTAAGCAAATGCGTTGATTTTCCGCCAGGTGCACCACATAAATCAAGCACAATGCGGCTTCCGGTGTTTTCAGTTTGTCGGAAAGCCTGCTCCAGAAACATAGAACTGGCTTCCTGAACGTAGTAGGCTCCGGAATGAAAAATGGGATCGAGTGTGAAAGACGGGCGCTCGCTCAAAAAATAACCGGTTTCGCTCCAGCCAATTTTTTCGACTGCAGATGGCGCCGTAAATTTTCTCGGATTGATCCTCACGCTAACCGAAGGTGCCAAATTAAGCGCTTCGGTAAAATTCTCAAAGTCAGCAGAAAACTGTTTTTTGATGCGTTCGGCAAACGCAACCGGCAATATTTCGGAAGTCTTTTCGATGGTTTTTTGAGTTTTCTTTTGATATTTGCCGGCAAGATAGACTGATTGCGAATAAAAAACAAATAGCCATGGTTGATCAGAATTTAGTTGCCGAATTGAACGGAAAAGCCGATGCCGAAGATTTAACCGGAATGCTTGCTGCGCTGGCCGCACAGTTCCCCGGAAAGGTGGTTTTTACCACCAGCTTTGGAATCGAAGACCAGGTTGTGACCGATATGATTTTTAGTAATAATTTGGATATTCGGGTTGTGACTCTGGATACAGGACGGTTGTTCGAAGAAACATACAAAACGATGAACCGCACGCTCGATCGTTACGGAAAGCCAGTCGAAGTGTTTTTCCCGAAACATGAAGCGGTCGAAAAAATGATCAGCCAAAAAGGTCCGTTGAGCTTTTATGTATCGGTCGAAAACCGCAAGGAATGCTGCCATATCAGGAAGGTGGAACCGCTTGGCCGGGCGCTGGCTGGGATGGAAATCTGGATCACTGGCTTGCGGGCTTCGCAGTCGGATAACCGGCACGATCTCGACTTTTTTATTTGGGATGGCGGTTTTGGCCTGATCAAATTTAACCCGTTGCTGAAATGGTCTCTTGAAGATTGTCAGGCGTATGTAAAGAAAAACAATGTGCCATACAATGTTCTTCACGACCGCGGATTTGTGAGTATCGGCTGTGCTCCCTGTACGCGCGCCATCCAATCTGGCGAAGATTTCCGCGCAGGCCGCTGGTGGTGGGAAGACAACTCAAAGAAAGAATGCGGGCTGCATACCCACGAGTGATTCATTACTTTGCTAAAGTTCTTCTTGAAACCACATGATGTGGGTGCAATTGGAGCAAATGAAACAGGTTGCCGAATGATTGGCCCAATCGAGGTTAAAGAATGAAGCAACAGCAGTATTCAATTGTGCCCTTTTGGTCCAAAAGTTTTGTCCTGCGCAAACAGGGCAGGTAAGTTGGTGCCCGGCTACTTCTACAGGCATTGGTTCGTCGTCATTAAATAATCCCATTGTTGTAAATTTTAAGATTTCGGTATAAGTATAAATTACTTGTAGACCACTTCTCTGCCGAATGGCGTCAGTGCCAGCGAGGCCAGTTTAAAGTGCTGTAGCCCCCAGGGGATTCCGATGATGGTGATGCAAAGTAATAAGCCAAAAGCAAGGTGTGTAAGTGCAATCCAGATGCCGCCAACTAAAATCCAGATCAGGTTCATAATCGTAGACAGACAGCCGGGTGCCGAAGCTTTGTAATTAATCGTTTTGTCAAAAGGCCACAGTGCCAGAAAAGCCAGTTTAAAAACCTGAATCCCGAATGGAATTCCCACGATAGTCAGACAAAGCAGGAAACCTGCCACCATGTATTCGATAAAAACGAGGAATCCGCCGAAAATCAGCCAGATTAAGTTGCCAAGTGTGTTCATTGTTCCTTTGAATTTGATTGTTTAAAGGTACGATTTACATTATTAAGCTTATAATATTTTTCTTTGGAATAGGGTAACGGCAGCATTCCACCGGTAAAATGATTGTTTAATTTTGCAGCCGTTGATGCAGTTGTCAGCAAAGTGGTTTTTATAGACATTTTCCCGGATATTTTATGAACCGATTTTTCACCAACGAGGCTTTTGCGGTCATGCATAACCGCAATTTCAGGCTTTTTATGGCCTATCGTTTTTTCCTCACGTCGGCAACTCTCATGCAGGCAGTTATTGTTGGCTGGCAATTGTACGACATTACCAAAGATCCGCTTTCTTTGGGCA
>JAEWME010000104.1 GCA_023393265.1 Bacteroidota bacterium
CACTATGCCAATTGATGAAGTAGACGAAACACTTTATAACATTGGTATTTCGTTTGGACAGTCGGGCGAAACCGACCTGGCTATCCGATACCTCGAAAAAGCGAATCAGACAAATCCGAATAACGAAATTGTACTATACGAACTGGGCTATTATTATGACAGAGACGGGCAGTTTCAGAAAAGTATAGATGCTTATAACCGATACCTCGACATTGATCCGTTCAATCATTCAGTTTGGTACAACATCGGTATTACCTACAATCGAATGGAAATGTTCGAAAAAGCTGTTGAAGCTTACGATTACGCGCTGGCTCTAAACGAAGAATTCCTGCACGCACATTTCAACAAGGCCAATGCCCTCGCCAATAGCGGATCATTTGATGAAGCTGTTGAATGCTATACAGAATATCTTCAGCTTGACGACAAAAACGATGATGCCTATTGCTACCTGGCCGAATGCTATCTCAACATGGATTTGTATGAGGAAGCCATGGAAAACTATCAGAAAGCCATTGCTTTAAATGAAGATAATTCGAGTGCATGGTATGGTTCAGGGCTAATCATGTGGTCAGACGGGAAACTGACGGAAGCACTTGCCTTTTTCAAGAAAGCTATTGAACTGGAAGAAGATAACCCTGATTTTTGGTCGATGCACGCCAAGGTAAATGCCGAAATCGGCCAAATCGACGAAGCGGTGCAATCCTTCGAAATGGCAACCATACTCGATCAGGAAAACATTGATAGCTGGCTGTCGTATTCCGAAATGTATTATGATCTGGGAAATACTGACCGGGCCATTGAAATCCTGAAATCAGCATCAAAAATCAACAAATCGAATGCGTTCATCAATTACAGGCTCACGGCCTATCTGCTCTGCAAAAACGAAGAATTGGAAGCAGTTTGCCACCTCGAAAAAGCGTTGAAAATTGATTACAGCAAACAAAATGAGTTATTCGAATTTTATCCGGAGGCATCAAAAATAGAATCGATCAAAAAACTTATCTCACAATACCAAACTACGAAATTTTAACTCATGAATTTTCGATTGCCACACATGCCGGAGCGTCCGGCGCAACCGCGCGAAAACGGTCTGACCATGGTTATGGACAAAGGACTGAGTCTGCGGGAAGCCGAAGACCTCTGTGATGTTGCAGCCCCCTACTGCGACCTGATTAAACTGGGATTTGGAACTTCATTAATCACCGGAAAACTGCTCGACAAAGTTAAACTCTACAAGTCGGCTGGCCTGAAACCTTATTTTGGAGGAACCTTATTTGAAGCCTTTGCTGTTCGCGGCATGATTGACGATTACCGCCGCTACCTCGATCAGTTCGATATGGAAGTTGTTGAAGTTTCTGACGGCGTAATGGAACTCGACCATGCGCTTAAATGCAAATACATCTCCGACTTTAGTAAAAACTACACGGTCCTTTCTGAAGTTGGCACCAAGCTGAAAGGCAAGGAAATATCGAACGACAAATGGATCGCGTTTATGCAAACCGAAATTGAAGCGGGCGCGTGGAAAGTGATTGCCGAAGCGCGCGAAAGCGGAAACATGGGCATATACAACGACGATGGTTCGGCCAATTTCGAACTCATCCTGAGCATCAAAAAAGCTGTTGATCCAAGCGTAATTTTGTGGGAAGCGCCATTAAAAAACCAGCAGGTCTGGTTTATCAAACTACTCGGACCAAATGTAAACCTTGGAAACATTGCGACAAACGAAATCATCCCGCTGGAAACATTGCGGCTTGGCTTACGAGGCGACACATTGCTCTCATTTTTACCATGCGAACTCCTGAAACAATAATATTGAGGGTGGCTCTTTAGCCACCTTTTTTCTGCTATCATGAACACAGCACTCATCCTCATCGACATTCAGAATGACTATTTTCCCGGGGGTAAGATGGAACTCGCGGGGATGAATGCTGCCGCACAAAAAGCCGGCGAACTGCTTGCCTTCTTCAGGAAAAACAGCAAATTGGTTGCCCACATCAGACATTTGTCGGTGCGGTCTGGAGCAACATTCTTTATTCCTGAAACTTCGGGTTCCGAGATTCATTCAACTGTCCTCCCCCTTCCTGAAGAAAAAATTATCATGAAAAATTTTCCAAATTCTTTCAGGAACACTGAACTGGACAGTTTTCTAAGAGAAAATGAGGTAACCGAATTGGTTGTTTGTGGCGCAATGAGCCATATGTGCATCGACACATCGGTTCGTGCGGCATTCGATTTAGGTTATAAATGCACCGTAATTTCCGATGCCTGTGCTACTAGAAACCTCAGCATCGGTACTAAAACAGTTGAAGCGACGCAGGTTCATCTGGCTTTTATGGCAGCACTCAACGGAACGTTTGCCCAAGTAATCACATCAAAACAGTATTTCACTTCGCTTTAAAAAGGCATAAAAAAACCCGCCGGGTAAGGTGAGAGGTAATTTTCCGGCGGGGGTTAAACAAAACTCAACAAGTGAGTTATACATATTTTGCCTGACTCAGGTATTTATAACTTGTTTCAATGCTGTCGAAAGCATCCATCTCTTTAAAGCTATCCTGCTCAACAAAGAAATATTTCATTCCAGCAGTTTTCTTTTCAGCAAAAATGGAAGCAAAATCCATACGTCCCGTTCCAACCGGTGCAAAAAACATGTCGTCGGTTTTAACCATATCTTTCACATGCCATAACTGGAAACGACCCGGATATTTCTTAAAGTAATCGATCGGGCTTTGTCCTCCGCGGGTTACCCAATACAGGTCCATTTCAAACGTCACCAAATCAGGATCAGTCTCTTTCAGCAAAATGTCGTATGGAATCTGTCCGTCCATTTTCTCGAACTCGAACGCATGATTATGATACCCGAATATGATGCCGTTTTTCTTTGCAATAGCGCCCATTTTATTGAATTTCTCAGCAGTTGCTTTCCAACCATCGAGGTTGGTCCGGAACTTTGCATCGAGGAAAGGGTAAATAATGTATTTCGCACCAGCTGCCGCAGCATCGCCGATAACTTTCTCAGCAGCATCGAGCTCAAAAACTGTATGCGAACTATTCAGCGGCATACCCAGATCGTTCAGCAAACTGGTAAAAGGCTTAATTTCCATTCCGTAGAAGGTGCTGTCTTTCATGTTGTAACCGGCAGCCTCAGCAGAATTGTATCCAATCTGAGCCACTTTTTCGAGTGTCGATTTTAAATCTTTCTGGATTTTGTCGCGGACTGTGTAAAGTTGCAGCCCGATTACTTTTTTATCGGCAGCAAAAGCCGACATGGGAAAAACCATTGAAGCAGCAGCAAATGCAGCCGTTGTCTTCAAAAAATCACGACGATTGGTCATAAGCTTAAGTTTTAAAAATAATTGTTTAGGTTTGGTTTTTCGGGTGATTCTCAAAATTAAAAAATTATTCCGGAGCCATGAAGGTTTATGGATTTTTACTTCATTGTTCCGAAAAAAATACCAAGTTTTGTGTCATTCTTCTAAACTAATTCAATCTGACATGAAACAATTCTTCCGTAAAATTTCCTTGGCAACAATGGTTTTCGCAATGATAGCTGTGGGTGCCTTTGCCAATGTAAAACCCGCCAGGATTTTCAGTTCAAACATGGTACTTCAAAAGGGGCTCGAAAATCCGGTTTGGGGCTGGGCCGATAAAGGTGAGAAAATAACCATTGGCTTTGCTGGCAAAACAATTACAGTAAAAGCTGACAAAAGTGGTAAATGGCTGGCTAAACTACCTGCACTCGATTATGGCGGTCCTTATGAACTAACGATCAAAGGGAAAAACACAATTACCTTCACCAACATTTTGATCGGCGAAGTTTGGGTTTGCTCCGGACAATCGAACATGGAGTGGCGCGTAGACAATGTGAATAACGCCAAGGCAGAAATAAAAGCGGCCAACTACCCAAACATCAGAATTTTCACAGTTGCAAAAAAAGTAGCTCAGACTCCTGTTGCCGACCTCGATGAAGGCGAATGGCAAATATGTACGCCGGAGAATATACCTTCATTCTCGGCGGTGGGCTATTTTTTCGGACGCGATCTGAACCAGCAATTGAATGTACCAGTTGGATTAATACATACTTCGTGGGGCGGCACGGTAGCCGAAACCTGGGCCAGCGCCCAAACTATAGAGAATGATCCGGATTTCAGCACCAAGCTGAAAGAAATGCAGGGCTTCGATATGGCGAAATACAAAGAGCAAAAGCTGGACGCCATTCGGGCCAAGCTGGGCGATTTTCCTGAAAAAGACCAAGGATTGGTGAATGGTGTTGCCGCTTACGCCGATCCCAAATTGGATGACTCAGGGTGGAAAGAGATTAGTGGAGCAAAAACATGGGAAGAAAGCGGATATGAGTCGGTTGACGGCATAGGCTGGTACAGAAAAACAATTGAGCTAACGGCAGATCAGGCCAAAGCCATCAAGGAGATCAGCCTTGGAACCATTGACGACAACGAGATTACCTGGATTAACGGCACAAAAATCGGCGAGACGAATCAATACAATGCAGCACGCGTTTATGCGATCCCGGCCAATGTCCTTAAAGCAGGAAAAAATGTAATTGCCGTCAGAGTTGAAGATACCGGTGGCGGAGGTGGTTTATACGGCAGCGCTGCAGATAAATTCCTAACGATGGGTGACAAGAAAATCGATTTGAGTGATAGCTGGAGATTCAAAGTTTCTGAGCTAAAGTTGGGATCGTTTGAGATGGGCCCCAACGACTACCCTACCCTGCTTTTCAACGGTATGATCAACCCTATTTTGCCTTATGGAATCAAAGGTGCCATTTGGTATCAGGGCGAATCGAATGCCGACCGTGCCAAGCAGTATCAACGTGTTTTTCCTGAAATGATCACTGACTGGAGAAATCACTGGAAGGAAGGCGATTTTCCATTTTTATTTGTTTCCCTGGCCAATTTTATGGCCGCAGATGCGCAACCTCAGGAAAGTTCGTGGGCCGAACTGCGCGAAGCTCAGACCAAAACACTTTCACTTCCCAATACAGGTATGGCACTCACAATCGACATTGGCGAAGCTAGCGATATTCACCCCAGAAACAAACAGGATGTTGGCAAACGTCTCTGCCTTGCCGCACTGAAAACAGCTTACAACAAAGACATCGTCTACGCCGGCCCGATGTACCAATCGGTTAAATTCGATGGAAATAAAGCAGTTGTAACTTTTACAGAAACAGGTTCAGGCTTGGTTACCAAAAACAAATACGGATATGTAAACAGCTTCGCGATTGCTGGGGCCGACCAGAAATTTGTTTGGGCAAAGGCTCGCATCACTGGCAAGAACACGATCGAGGTGGCATCGGATCAGGTTCAAAATCCTGTGGCTATCCGATTTGCATGGGGTAACAATCCTGATGACTTTAATCTATACAATGCCGAAGGACTGCCAGCAAATCCTTTCAGAACTGACGACTGGCCCGGCATTACCAAATAGTTTTTAACTACATTTGCGCTAAATGAACGAGCATGATTAAAAAGCTTTTTGTGATATTGCTAACACTTTACGTTTCAACCAGCTATGGGCAGGATGAAACAACACTGGTAAAAAAAGCCGATAAAGTACCGGTTTTCGAGTTTGAAAAAAGTCCGGGAGTAAAAGCCAACATTTCCGATTACAAAGGAAAAACCGTGCTGATTACTTTTTTTGCAACCTGGTGCGGACCGTGCCGTCAGGAATTACCTGAAATTCAGGAAAAGATATACAACAAGTATAAAAACAATCCGAATTTTGTACTCCTGATTTTCGGACGCGAACACAACTGGAAAGAAGTGGATGAGTTTAAGACAACAAACAAATACGATATGCCATTTTTCCCCGATCCGGGGCGGAATGTTTTCTCTAAATTCGCAACACAATCAATTCCACGAAATTTCCTGATTTCAGGAGATGGGAAAGTTGTTTTCAGTTCAATCGGCTACGAAGAAAAGGCATTTAAATCATTGCAAGCCGCGATTGCCGAACAGTTAAAATAAAACATTAAGCATACAAAAGAAAACCCGGTCTGACAAAATCAAACCGGGTTTTTCGTTATAGCAGCGCAGCACAATTATTTTACTGCAATCGTTTCTATTTCGACTAAAACTCCCAAAGGCAAATCTTTTACCGCAAATGCAGCTCTGGCAGGCGAGTTTTCGCCATAATATTTTGCATACACTTCATTCATTGCCTTGAAGTTGGCCATATCGCTCAACAAGCAAGTCGACTTAACCACATCCTGATAGGTGTAGCCAGCTTCTTCCAGGATAGCGCCAATATTTGTCAAAACCTGTTCTGTCTGCTCGGCAATACCGCCTTCTACCACTTTCATGGTTTCCGGATTGAGTGGAATTTGTCCTGAAATATACAGCGTATTAGCAACCTCAACTGCTTGACTATATGGTCCAATGGCAGCAGGAGCTTTTGTTGTATGAATAATCCGTTTCATAAAAACTTACTTTTATCCGTGTTTTTCTGAGAGGTAACGTTCGGCATCAATTGCAGCCATACAGCCAGAGCCAGCAGCAGTCACCGCCTGACGATAAACCGGATCCTGAACGTCGCCACAGGCAAATACACCAGGCACATTAGTCTTAGCGGTTCCAGGTTTTGTTTTGATATAGCCCACTTCGTCGGTATCAATAAAATCTTTCACAAACTCCGAATTCGGTGTGTGGCCAATGGCAAGGAAAAATCCGTCGATTTTGATCTGAACTTCCTCTTCTTCCGGAGTACCTTTCTTTTTCCAGAGGGTTGCACCTTCAACCACACCGTCGCCAAAAAGACTTTTGGTTTGATGCTCCCAAAGTACCTCTATATTTTCGGTTTTAAATACACGCTCCTGCATTACTTTAGATGCACGAAGTTCGTCACGTCGGACAATCAGGTAAACCTTCTTGGCCAAACCGGCCAGGTAAATGGCTTCTTCGGCAGCCGTATCGCCACCGCCTACCACTGCCACATCTTTTCCACGGTAGAAAAATCCATCGCAGGTAGCGCAGGCCGAAACACCGCCCCCAGCATATTTCTTTTCGTCTTCAAGACCAAGATATTTGGCTGTTGCGCCAGTGGCAATGATCACCGTTTCAGCTTCAATTAGTTTCTTTTCGTCAATCCACACTTTGTGAACCGCTCCCGAGAAATCTACTTTCGTGGCAATTCCCCATCTCACGTCTGTGCCGAAGCGAGAGGCTTGAGCTTTCAGGTCTTCCATCAGTACCGGACCGGTGATTCCCTGCGGATAACCAGGAAAATTTTCGACTTCAGTTGTGGTAGTTAATTGTCCGCCGGGTTGCAATCCTTCGTACATTACAGGACTGAGGTTGGCACGGGCAGCATAAATTGCGGCTGTATATCCGGCAGGTCCTGAGCCAATAATCAGGCATTTCACCTTTTCAACATCGGTTACCTGATCCGTATTTTCGTTCTTTGTGTCGTTTAGATTCAATGACTTAAACATTTTGTTGAATTTTTAATTTTTTGTCGCTCAAAGTTACAAAACCTAAAACGACGAACAACAACTCCAACATCAATAATTGCGATGCAATCATAGACAAAACTGAACATACTAAAACATGGGCTAATCCCGTTATAATAAAACCTGCCATTTCTATCTGAAAATCTGATTGAAGTTTTTTCAGTTCCTGAAAGTTTCACCGAAGTTGTTTCAGAATTATTAATTCATCAGGAATTAAAGAATATTAACGTTTCTGCAGAAACATTCAGCCGAACTTCAGGGTAAAAAGCATTATAATCTATCGACTAAAATCAATCACAGTGAAGAAACAAATTAAACAAATCAGAAAGCAATCAAGGATTGAATTTCCGAAAGAAAACCTGTGGTATTTTAGCGAAAACGGCGCGAAAAGCCAATCGCCTGTCAGCAAAAAAAAGTCCGCAAAGAGCGACCGTTTGGCCATTTTGCAGGACGATTATGAACGTTACTCTCCTGAAGCTTCAGGAAGAAATAATGCAAAGAAGGATTGCACCTTTGTGGTAGACTGGCAAATGTCGGACGCCTTTTAGCTAAAAAAACTGCTTAGCCCGCTCAGCTAACCATCAACCCAAAAATTTCAGCATTATATCTGAAATCAAGTCCTCATATCACCAAATAAAATGCTGGACCTGATAAAGACGTATTGGTATGCCGCCAGAGAGGCGGTACCGTAAAACAATTAGCAATGAACGTATTGATGTTCGGGTGGGAATTTCCGCCCAATATTTCAGGAGGACTAGGAACGGCTTGCCAGGGCATCGTCAATGGTCTGGCAACCTTTCCTGATATAAAAGTGATTTTTGTCGTACCAAAAACTTCGGGAAACGAAAAGTGCTGCGACAACATGGAATTACTTAGTGCAGAAGAAGTGGCTAACAGAAAGCGCATCCGAACAATCAAATTTCCAGAGCATTATGCGTACATCGAAGTTGCGTCAGGCTTATCACCCTATCTGACTCCTGAGATTTATGCTTCCAGAATCGGACAACCTGAACAAACAATCGAGATTACCGAAGGAAAAAATAAGGTCTCATTCTCCGGAAAATACGGGCCATTGTTATTTGATGAAATTGCTAATTATGCAAAAGTTGCAAAAACCATTGCCTCCGATGCTTCGTTTGAGATTATCCACGCACACGATTGGCTAACATTTCCGGCTGCAATCGAAGCCAAACGTGTTTCAGGTAAACCGCTGGTCGTACATATTCATTCAACCGACTTCGACAGGAGTGGCGGCTCGGCCAACCCTGCCATATACGAAATTGAGAAAAATGGGATGGATCAGGCAGATCAGATTATCACCGTAAGTGATCTTATCAAAAGACGGCTTACTGATCAGTACCATATACCGGCAAGCAAAATAACGACCATTTACAACGCGGTTGCAAACCATCCGGAACCCGAAGAAAAGAAACAAATTAGGGTAAAACGCCGAAGAACGGTGACATTTCTCGGGCGCCTAACCATACAAAAAGGGCCCGAATATTTTGTGAACGTAGCCAGGATGATCATCCACAAAATACCTGATGTTCATTTCGTGATGGCTGGCGCAGGCGAGATGAAAGACCAAATGGTTGAA
>JAEWME010000121.1 GCA_023393265.1 Bacteroidota bacterium
CGACTGTGGCCGGTTTAACTTCGATGAAAGGTTGCCCTGATACAGATAAAGATGGTGTTGCTGACAAAGACGATGCCTGCCCGGATGTTGCCGGATTGCCAAGTCTGAAAGGTTGTCCGGACTCTGATGGAGATGGCGTGGCCGATAAAGACGACAAATGCCCAAATACACCAAGAGGTTATAAAGTTGATGCCAGCGGTTGCCCGGTTGATACGGACAAAGACGGCGTGGTTGATTCGGAAGACGACTGCCCAACTGTAGCTGGTCCGAAAGAAAACAAAGGCTGCCCCGTGAAAGAAGCAGAAATGCCAAAAGAAATTACGCCGGACCAGGTGATAATGCAGAAAGATGTGAAAACTACACCGGTTCACTTTGTATCAGACAAGAGTTATCTGACTGATTACTCGAAAGGTATTCTCGATAAACTGATCAAAATACTGAATACTGACCCCGCGTACATGGTGAACATGTTTGGATATGCCGACAGCCAGGGAACTGACGAATACAACATTAAACTTTCTCAGGCCCGCATCGAATCGGTAATTGCTTACCTCACATCCAAAGGAATTGCCGAAAAGCGTATTATTCACCAGAAAGCTTTAGGAGAGGCCAATCCGGTCGCCTCAAATGCTACAGAAGAGGGTCGTCTGAAAAACCGCCGTGTTGAATTCGAAATATTCAAGATGAAATAGCGATAATTCGCTTCCTGAAAAAGCCTTTTCTGCTCAACCGGAAAAGGCTTTTCTTTTTGCCCCGAATTAGCAAAGCATGTTTGGCCGGAAAATAAGGAAAATCGAATATCTTTGTCGCTCAAAAATTACAAAGCACAGAAAAATGTCCATCGAACAGATAATCAGCGAAAAAATAGTTGAAGCCATCCATCATTGCTATCAACAGCAAATCGACGGCAAACTGGTTCAATTACAGAATACCCGGAAAGAATTTGAAGGAGATATTACCCTGGTGGTTTTCCCGTTCCTGAAAATGTCGAAAAAATCGCCGGAACAAACGGCTATAGAAATTGGCGATTATCTTCAGCAAAATGTCGCCGAAGTTGAAAAATACAACGTCGTCAAAGGCTTCCTGAATCTGGTTATCTCGCCGGCATACTGGGTTTCGGTTTTAAATTCGGCCAATGCCGAACCACAATTTGGGCTGGTAACAGCCACCGAAAAATCGAAGTTGGTGATGGTCGAATATTCGTCGCCAAACACCAACAAACCGCTGCACCTGGGTCACATCCGCAACAAATTGCTTGGATTTTCGCTCAGCGAAATTATGAAGGCCAATGGCAACAAAGTGGTAAAAACCAATATTGTGAACGACCGCGGTATTCACATCTGCAAATCGATGTATGCCTGGAAAATGTGGGGCAACGGACAAACTCCCGAAAGTACCGGCATTAAAGGCGACCATCTGGTGGGCGATTTCTACGTGAAATTTGATCAGGAATATAAAAAGGAGATAGCCGAATTGGTGGCTCAGGGACTGACGAAAGAAGAAGCCGAACAGAATGCTCCGGCTATTCTGGGTGCCCGCGAGCTGCTCCTGAAATGGGAAGCAAAAGACCCCGAAACCATCGAACTCTGGAAAATGATGAACCAGTGGGTTTATGCCGGATTTGACGTAACCTACAAGGAACTGGGCGTTGATTTCGACAAGATATACTACGAATCGGAAACCTATCTCTACGGAAAAGATGAAGTGCTGCGCGGACTTTCGGAAGGCGTTTTTTACCAGAAGGAAGATTCATCGGTTTGGGCCGATCTCACCGGCGAAGGACTTGACCAGAAGATTTTGCTGCGTAGCGACGGAACTTCAGTTTACATGACGCAGGACATCGGAACAGCCAAGGAGCGTTTTCAGGACTTCCCCATCGATAAAATGATCTATGTGGTTGGAAACGAACAAAATTATCATTTCCAGGTGCTCTCCATTCTGCTTGATAAGCTTGGGTTCGAATTTGGAAAAGGACTTCACCATTTCTCGTACGGCATGGTTGAACTTCCGCAGGGGAAAATGAAGTCGCGCGAAGGCACAGTGGTCGACGCCGACGACCTGATTGCCGAGATGGTGGAAGTTGCCCGAAAAACATCAGAGGAGCTTGGAAAGCTTGACGGTTATACACCGGAACAGGCAGCGGAAACCTACAAAATGATCGCGTTGGGTGCTTTAAAATATTTCATCCTGAAAGTTGACCCCAAGAAAAATATGCTTTTCAATCCGCAGGAATCCATTGATTTTAACGGAAATACCGGACCGTTTATTCAATACACGTACGCCCGAATCCGTTCGGTGCTGCGTAAAGCCGAAGAACGCGGAATTAAAATTAACCGTGAACTTCCGGCCTCAACCGAACTGGCATTGAAAGAACTTCAGTTGATCAAATCAGTATCACAGTTCCCCGCGATTGTGAAAGAAGCCGGAGAAATGTACAGCCCGGCTGTGATCGCCAACTACGTTTATGAATTGGTGAAAGAATTCAACCAGTTCTACCACGAATTTTCGATTCTGACAGAAGAAGACGAGAGCAAGCGAAACACCAGGCTCTTATTGTCAGAAACGATTGGGAAAACTGTTAAAACAGGCATGAAACTATTAGGAATCGATGTTCCTGAAAGGATGTAAGAAAAGTCAGAAGTCGGAAATTTAAAAAATCCCCGGAAGTCAGAAATGATTTTCGGGGATTTTTCGTTTTTAAGAGCCTGAATAAAAAATATGAGATATTTCAACAAAGCACCCAATGTAAATATTTTCGCTTCAAATCAATCACTTAGATAAATATTTTACCATAAAAGCGACAAAGTTTAATTGATTTTGTCGTAACTTGTATGCATAAAAAAGCGATCCCGGCTTCCCGGGACCACTTTAAATGTTTTCACAACGGAATAATCCTTATTGTGATTTGCTTTCAAATTGTAGAACCAAATATACACAACTAAAAAATATCAATCAACATAGCTATGAAGAAAATTTTAGGCCTCGATTTAGGCACCAACAGTATAGGTTGGGCGCTGGTGGAACAAGATTCTGAAAAAAAAGAAGGGAAGATATTGGGAATGGGAAGTCGGATAATCCCGATGGGAACAGACAAACAAGACTATGAAAAAGGAGTTGGTATAACGAAAAATGCGACTCGAAGAGAAAAGCGAACTGCGCGTAAAGGCAATAAACGCTATAAGCTTCGCAGAAATAAGCTTTTATTTATTCTGGGGGAATTAGAAATGCTGCCTGAACAGTTTCAATTTAAAATTGGAATACCTGAACCAACAAAGCTGCAAAATCTGGAGCTTTTGCCTGTCTTAAAGAAAACAAAGCAATTAGATGCCTTAGGTCTTCTAGAATTGAAAGTTCAGGCTTTGGAGAATCCTGTTGAGATAAAAGATTTTGGCAAAATACTCTATCAGTTCAATCAGCTTCGCGGTTATTCTGGAGGAAATAATGAAGAATCAACAAAAAAGAAACAAGAAGAGGATGAAGATGCTGTAAAAAAGAAATATGAAGTTGTTGTGCAGAAAGTTGATATTCTTGATGTCAAACAATCAGACGATACTTTCACTGTAAGAGGTGGAAAAAATAAAGGGGAAAAACAATATTATTTCGACTTGAAAATTGTCTTCAATGGAGAAGAAATTGAAGGACAAACAGAATTACAGAACTTAAAAGAAAAAGAGGGACAAGAAGAGGAACTCGAAATACGAATAACAAGAAAAAAAGATGATAACCCGACTTACAAATTTGCTTTACCTCAAAAATCGAATTGGCGCAAAACAATGGAATTATCAGAAAAAGCTTTAAAGGAAGAGAAGCTTTTTATAAGTCAGTTGCGATTAAGAGATTTACAACAAAATAAATGGGCTAAAATTAGAAATCGGGTTTTTCTTCGTAATCGCTACAAAGAGGAATTTGACAAGGTTTGGGAAACACAAGCGGAACATCATCCGATTTTGAAAAATTGTCCACAAGAAACTTTAAAGAAAATTGCAAATTATATTTTCCCCGGCCGCAGCGAATCACAACAATTATTACGAAAAACTGCTGTTGAAAAAGGACTGAAATACATTGTCAAGGATCAAGTGATTTATTATCAACGTCCTTTAAAACCGCAAACAGAGTTGATTGGCAATTGCCGTTTTGAAAAGGATGAAAAAGTTATTCCGACTTCGCATCCATTTTTTCAGGAATTTAGATGTTGGAAACAGATAAACAACCTTTTTGTCACCACTAAAACCCTAGTGGGGAATAAATACACCTATCAAAACAGATATTTGACTTCAGAAGAAAAAAGGGCAATTTATGAAAAGCTACAAACACAAAAGGAAGTTGGTTTTGCCACAGTCATTGAAATCCTTAATATGGATAAAAGCAAAGGCAAATTAGACAAAGAGCAAAAAGACTATTTCCTAAACGGTTTAAATGTAAAGGCAAAATTGAAAGGTTGCGATACACTTTTATCTTTCAAAAAAGAGCTGGGTGAATATTTTAATGATTTCATTTCTCAGGACAAACAACTTGTTGAGCAACTTTGGACTGTAATTTTTGATGTAAAAAACCACGAAGGAAGCGAGTATGATTTAGAAAGTAAGCGAGTTTCTTCAATCATTGCGGTGTTAAGAAATTACACTGACGAGGAAACAGTAAGAGAATTGTCATTGAAATTAGCTCAAAAAATAAAATTTCCTCGAAAGTATACAAGTTTGTCGAAAAAGGCAATAGAGAATATTTTGCCTTTAATGTTGCCTAACCCACAATATGTACCCAACGCAGTTCAACAGCAGTTTAAGAATATTCAACATTTAATTGAAACAGGTGAAATACTTGATAATCCAAGATATAAATTGGAAGATTATGTGATTGATTTTGTAAAAAGCAACCCTAATGTCATACAGGATGGCGGCTTAATGGAATCGTTTGCTATTTCATTGATTTATGGCAAACATACAGCCGAAACCATAAAACCCCAAATCAAAAATTATCACGAAATAGTAGAAGATAAGGAAAGGGCCAAAAATCTACGCAATCCAATTGTGGCACAACTTGCCAACGAAACGATGCAAGTTATTAAAGCAATTTGGAAACAGTACAAATTCAATCCCGAGGAACTTGAAGTTCGAGTAGAGTTGGCAAGAGATTTAAAAAATAGCGCAGCTGAGAGAGAAAAAATATGGAATAATCAGCGGAAGAGCAAGGTAATCAACGATAAGGCTAAAGAAAGATTGAGCGAAAATGGCATTGCCATTACGGATGAGAATATTCTAAAATATCGTTTATACGAGCAACAGAAATTTATGTCTCCTTATACCAAAAAGAAGATTATACCTTTCAGTAAGTTGTTTGATGACAAAGAATACGATATTGACCATATAATCCCAAAATCAAGATATTATGACGATTCTTTCTCTAATAAGGTAATATGTGAAAAGTATATTAATGAAGAAAAAAGCAACAGAACAGCTTGGGAATACATCTCACAGCAAAATTCTAAATATAAAAATGAAAATGGTGAACTTGAAATTATATCTGCAAATGAGTTTCTCAGTCACGTAAACGATAATTACTTTGGTAAGAAGAAAAGAAATTTATTAGCTGAAAAAATTCCTTCAAATCCCGTTGAACGTCAACTAAAAGATACACAATACATTTCCGTTGCCATAAAAAATGAACTGGCTAAGATTGTTGGAAGTGACAATGTAAAAACAAGCACAGGAGAAGTAACTGATTTCTTACGTAGTCGATGGGGGCTTCGGAAATTATTTATGGAACTTACCGAAAGCCGTTTTAAACAAATGGAACTTTGGGATTTGGATGAAAATGGTAACCCAAAAACAAATTGGATAACAAAATATTACGACAAAGAAAAGCAAAAGCATATCTACGAAATTAAAAATTGGAGTAAAAGATACGACCATCGCCATCATTCAATTGATGCTTTGGTTGTTGCTCTTACCTCTCAAAGTCATATACAACGCCTAAACAGCCTAAATAAGTATTATCAGGATGAACTTACTGCGCGAAAAGATGAGTTTAAAATTGAGGTCAAAGAAGGAGAAAGCATTTTGGAAGGATTTTTCAATTTGGAAGCAGAACGCAGAGACGAAATCTTGAGAAAAATTGAAA
>JAEWME010000156.1 GCA_023393265.1 Bacteroidota bacterium
TCATCAATGTGATCGACTCTTCAAACCTGGAGCGTAATCTGTTCCTGACCACCCAATTAATCGACATGGATATCAAGGTAATTATTGCCCTGAACATGTACGACGAGCTGGTCAAAAATGAGGTCAAATTCGATTACACAAGCCTGGGGAAACTCATCGGGATACCAATTATTCCAACGGTCAGCGCCAAAGGAAAAGGAATCAAAGAGCTGACAGACAAAATTATTCAGGTTTACGAGGATATGGATCCGATTGTGAGGCACATCCATATTAATTATGGCGCCGAAATAGAAAAATCGATCAAACTCCTGAGGGAGAAAATAAAGCTCGAAAAGCCAATTACCGACACCATCTCTTCCCGTTTTCTAGCGTTGAAATTGCTTGAACGCGACAAAGAAACGCTCGAATCCCTTTCCAATTATCCAAATTTCGCAGAGATAGAAAAGACCGCTCAAACCGAAATAAAAAGAATTGAGCGCCTTTTCAATGAAGACAGCGAAACGGTCATAACCGACGCTAAATACGGTTTTATTGCCGGTGCGCTTGAGGAAACTTACAAAAAAAGGAAGAAGACCATCGTCAATATTTCGGAAAAGATTGACAATGTTCTCACCAACAAGTTCCTCGGGTTCCCGATTTTTATGCTGTCTATTTCGCTTGCTTTTTATGCCACATTCAAATTGGGGGCATTTCCCATGCAATGGATACAGAATTTCGTGCTGTTTATCAGTCAAACCGTATCAGGCACCATGTCTGACGGCATGCTAAAAGATTTACTCGTCAACGGTATTATTAACGGCACCGGAAGTGTGCTTGTTTTTTTACCCAATATCCTGATCTTATTTCTGTTCATTTCGTTCATGGAAGACTCCGGATACATGGCACGAGCCGCGTTTATCATGGACAAAATCATGCACCGTTTTGGATTACACGGGAGATCGTTCATTCCAATGGTGATGGGTTTCGGCTGTAACGTCCCTGCCATTATGGCTACACGCACTTTGCGTAACCCAAGCGACCGGCTCCTCACCATGCTGATTATCCCTTTTATGTCGTGCAGTGCGCGGCTTCCTGTTTATGTACTTTTCATTACCGCATTTTTTCCTGAACACCCGGCACTGATTTTAAGCGGTGTTTATTTCTCTGGAATATTGTTGGCTTTCATCACTGCTCAACTACTGAACCGTACACTTTTCCGGAGCAAGGAAACACCTTTTGTGCTCGAATTACCACCCTATCGGATTCCAACCATGAAAAACATTTTAATTCACATGTGGGATAAGGCGCAGCAATATTTGCGAAAAATTGGTGGCGTAATTTTGATTGGTGTCGTGATTACATGGGCGCTTGGTTACTTCCCGCGAGAATCTTCTCACAAGCAGGTGCCTTCAGAAACGGCGACAGAAATGACCGTCCAATCCAGAGAAAAAGAATCTAACCAGAGCCAGCAACTCCAGAATAGTTATCTCGGTCAACTCGGCCAATTTATTCAGCCGGTAATGGCACCGCTTGGTTTCGACTGGAAAATGAGTATCAGCCTTTTGGCAGGTTTACCGGCAAAAGAAATTATAGTAAGCACAATGGGCGTTTTATACCAGGTTGACCATAAGGATCAAGGCATTGGACAGGACAAAAAGCTGAAAGGAGAAATCTATACTTCAGGCGAAAAAACAGGAAAGAACGTTATCTCAATTCCTGTTGCGCTGGCTTTTTTAGCCTTTGTTTTAATCTATTTCCCTTGCATTGGCGTTATAGCTACAATAAAAAGCGAATCAGGAAAGCTAAAATGGGCCATTTTTACAATTATCTACACAACAACAGTAGCCTGGTTTACTTCGTTCGCCGTTTTTAAAATCGCATCGATGTTTGTATAATGACGCAAGAAATCATCACATACCTGATATTGAGCATGACAGCAGGTGCCCTACTCTATAAAACGCTACGTTTTTTCGGGATGTTTGGCAAGGGAACCAGCCATTCAGAATGCCTTGGCTGTTCTGGTAATTGCAGAAGAAGTGAGATTTTTCCAGCGCGGGAAAAGCCAATAAAAAATTACGGGCAATTCAGGCTAAAACTATAGGTTTTTCAACCTTGAAATTGTTTCCAGCGGATTGGCAGCACCGAAAACAAAACTTCCGGCAACAAGTATATCAGCACCGGCTTCGTATAATTTTCGGCCAACTTCAATGTTCACACCGCCGTCCACCTCGATCATAGCCTTCGCTTGCTTTTTCAGGATCAACTCTTTAAGCGTTCGAACTTTCCCGTATGTGTTATCAATAAATTTCTGACCACCAAAGCCTGGATTGACCGACATGAGCAAAACCATATCTACTTCGGAAATGATATCGGAGAGAAAATCGACCGGTGTATGCGGATTCAGGCAAACACTTGCTTTAACGCCAAGCTCTTTAATTTGCTGTACCGTGCGGTGTAAATGCGGGCAGGTCTCGTAATGAACTGTAATAATTGACGCTCCGGCCTGACTAAACTCCTGAATATACTTTTCCGGATTAATGATCATTAAATGAACATCCAGCGGTTTTTTGCTGATTTTACGAACAGCCTCAACAACCGGAATGCCGAATGAAATATTTGGAACAAATACACCGTCCATCACGTCGCAATGCACGAAATCGGCTTCACTGTTGTTAATCATCTCGATTTCAGCCCCCAGTTTATTGAAATCGGCAGCAAGTATCGACGGAGCAACAAGTTTCATGTAACAGAATTTTGATCCAAAAGTAAGATTTTAATGCGATTGGTAACTGATTAAAATAAAAAAGCTGCATTAAGCAGCTTCCTGATTCTTATAAATATGACTTTAGTAGTTTGTTACGGTAGTGATTTCTCATCTTTTTAATGGTCTTTTCTTTAATTTGTCTGACACGTTCTCGGGTCAAACCAAATTCATCGCCAATTTCTTCGAGCGTATGCTGTCTATGACCACTCAAACCAAAATAATACCTGATTACGTCAGCTTCACGTTCTCCCAGCGTCGACAGGGTTCTTTCGATTTCCTTGCAAAGCGAAACATTCATCAATCCACGTTCGGGGCTTAATGAATCTTCATTCAGTAAAATATCATACATCGTTCCACCCTCATCATCATGAATAGGAGCATCCATCGACACGTGGTGCGACGAAACTTTCAGCGCTTCTTCAACAATATCCGACGAAGTTTCGAGCAGAAATGCAACTTCTTCCGGTGTGGGCTCCCGTTGATATTCCTGCTCCAGGCGGCTGAATGTTTTGTTGATACGGGTAATAGAACCGATTTTGTTGAGCGGAAGTCTTACTATTCGAGCCTGTTCGGCCAATGCCTGAAGGATCGATTGTCTGATCCACCAAACGGCGTAGGAAATAAATTTAAATCCACGGGTTTCATCATATCGTTGAGCTGCCTTTATCAATCCAAGATTACCTTCATTAATCAAATCAGGTAGGCTGAGCCCCTGATTTTGGTATTGTTTGGCAACAGAAACAACAAAACGTAAATTTGCTTTGATTAATTTTTCCAGTGCATCTTTGTCTCCTTTACGAATCTCTTTGGCTAATTCCACTTCCTCTTCAGCAGTAACCAGATCGACTTTACCGATTTCGTGCAGGTATTTATCAAGAGAAAGTGTCTCGCGATTAGTAACCTGTTTGGCAATTTTAAGCTGTCTCATCGTTCAATCTGTGTGTATATGAAATATAACCTGTGACGAAATTATACATTAATATATAGAATGATTTTAATTCCGTATAAAATTATCTGAACTGTACGTTTTTTTACACGAATTGTTCTATTTGACTAATGAACTGACTTTTTCGACATTTTTTGTTTTTCGAAAAGAATAACGCCCACCAGCCACCGCAAAATTTGATTTTAATTTGATTTTTTCCGAAACACTTTGGTATGATGTATGTTTTAACTATACTTGCACTGAATTTCGTACTGATTTCATTTATCCATTAGTCAAATCCACTTTTTTTATTTTTTTCATTGTCCGCACTGGATATTAACATCTCAATTATAAATTATGTATGATATTATTGAATTAAGCAGAAAATTACTTCCTGACTTAAAAGAAATTGCCAAAGAACTTGACATCAAGAAAATTGAGTCTTACAAAAAACAAGACTTGATTTATAAAATTCTTGACACACAGGCAATTAAAGCATCCGAAAAGAAAACTGAAGAAAAAAAATTGAAATCGCCGAGGGATTTGGGTGTTAAAAAGGAAGAAAGTTCTGTTTTTAATAAGCTGTTTAACCGTAAAAAAGAGGAAAAACAAGAAGATAAGCCTGAAGAAATTGTAGCTGAAGCAAAAAATACTGTTACAGAAGAACCAAAAAAAGAAGTTAAAAAAGAACTTCAAATTAAGAAAAGGCCCAGAACTGAGCACATTAAGGCTGGATCATCCAATCATAATCCAAACCAAAACAACAATCAACGCAACAACAACAACAACAACAACAACAACAATCCCAGGCCTAATCAAAACACAAATAACGATAATGGATTCAGGAGAAACGACAATCAAAGTCAAAACCAGAATCCCAACCAGAATAAAGGTCCACATGTAAAAGTACGTCAGGATATTATTCTTCCCGAAGAACCTGAATTTGAAACTGAATCAGTGGAAACTTCACCAGTTGAAGAACAAGTGGTAAGCATTGCAAAACAAAGCCCGCCATCTGAATCAGTTGTTTCCGAAGTTGTGAAGACCGAAGAACAGCAGGAAAAACGTAACGACAACAAAAAGAAATGGGAAAGCCGTGACAACCAAGGACAGAAACCTCAGCAACAAAAACAGCAGTCGCAGGAAAAACCCTACGAGTTCGACGGAATCATCAGCAGCACAGGTGTACTGGAAATCATGGCCGATGGTTATGGATTTCTTCGTTCGTCTGACTTCAACTACCTGAACTCGCCTGATGACATTTACGTTTCGCAATCGCAGATCAAATTATTTGGTCTAAAAACCGGAGACACCATCACCGGAACAATTCGCCCTCCAAAAGAAGGCGAGAAATATTTCCCGTTGATTAAGGTAATTGAAATTAACGGACGCACACCTGATTATATCCGCGACCGCGTTCCGTTCGAACATCTAACCCCACTTTTTCCGAACGAAAAATTCAATCTCACCGGAAATGGACACGACAACATGTCAACCCGAATCGTCGACCTCTTCTCTCCTATTGGGAAAGGACAGCGCGGCTTGATTGTTGCCCAGCCAAAAACAGGTAAAACCATGCTGCTGAAGGAAATTGCCAATGCCATTGCGGCTAACCATCCCGAAGTTTATATGATGGTTTTACTGATTGACGAACGTCCTGAAGAAGTTACCGACATGGCAAGAAACGTAAATGCAGAAGTCATTTCGTCTACTTTTGACGAGCCGGCAGAACGCCACGTTCGTGTGGCTGGGATGGTGCTCGAAAAGGCAAAACGTTTGGTTGAATGCGGACACGACGTCGTAATTTTGCTCGACTCCATTACTCGCTTGGCCCGTGCTTACAACACAGTTGCACCGGCCTCAGGCAAAGTACTTTCGGGCGGTGTTGATGCAAACGCATTGCACAAACCTAAACGTTTCTTTGGTGCAGCCCGAAACATTGAAGAAGGTGGTTCACTGACAATTATTTCAACGGCTTTGACCGAAACCGGATCGAAAATGGATGAAGTAATTTTCGAAGAATTCAAAGGAACAGGTAACATGGAGTTGCAACTCGACCGTAAATTATCGAACAAACGTATTTTCCCGGCTGTCGACATTACATCATCGAGCACCCGTCGCGAAGATCTGCTCATGAATAAAAATGTGCTTGATAAAACTTATATCCTTCGCAACTTCCTGAGTGACATGAACTCAGTGGAAGCAATGGAATTTATTTCGAACAGAATTATGAAAACAAATTCTGTGGAGGAATTCCTGATCTCTATGAATGATCAGTAATTTCTCAGCCAGTTGCAGTGTTCAGTATACTTCCCGAAACTGAACACTGCGACTGTTCACTCTTTGTTACTTGAGACCAAATTTAAAATTGAAACTAGTCGAAGGTTGAATAATTTCCCCATCCTGAAATTTCTTCAACACCCGCTTAACAACGTTTGCAGTCATAATTTCTCCTGAATAATCAATCATAAAGCGAGTGAAACCGTTTTTCTCCAATTGTTTTCGGTAATGAGTAATGGCAACAGGAATGGCAGGATAAACAATTGTGACCCCGTCCTTTACAACTTTTCTGTATTTCTTGTTGCTTTCGTCTGCAAAGAAATGCTGCTCATCAGAGAGCTTTACCGGCATCCTCGAAAAAAATAACTCCGGATAATAATACAAAGGAACTATTCCCTGCCTGTTAGCCATCGACAACAGATTATCCAAATCATTTTCAAGTGGATAAGTGAATGCAGCCAGTTTTTCATCCTGGATCATTCGGGCTGCTGCATCATTTAAAACATAGACATGTTCATTGCTACAAATCACTACTCCTGCTGGTAGTAACAACTTCTGCGACAGGTGACTGATAAAAAACTGACAATACCCTTCAGAAGTCATTTCTGCAGAAAAAGTCCGGTAAAAGTCCAATTGTTTTTCTGAAATAAAACGGGGAAGTTCAATCCATATTTTGCCTTGATATTGTTTGAACCCGGGAGATTGAAAATCGAATCGTTCAAAATCAGACTTGCTCCACGACAAAACAACAGCATCATAATCGTCGAAACGTAATTTGGGCAACCAGTCCGGGTTTCCAATCCGGACATATAACCGGGGCTCTTGTGGCTTTGTTGAGCCAACTGTTAAGCCTTTTCGTACCTCAACTTTATTAATGTATTTTATTTTCAGAGGAGGCAATGTTTGTACATTCCCCAATCGCGACGAAAAACTCTGTTCTTTAATTCGCACAAGTATCACGTCGTCGCCAATGCTGATTTTGCTGTACAAATCGGTTGATAACTCATAGACATTGCCGCTGTAAGAGAAACCTTCTACTTTCAGAAAGAGTGGTTCATCGTCACCTTTCGTCCTGATCCGAAGTCTGTAGCCTTCCTTTAAAGCGAGATTGCTGGAAAATTTAACTCGTCCCTGCTTCACTTCTACAATTTGCCCCACCAGCATACCAGTTGTAATATCGTCGGTAAAACTCCCGTCAATTTTCCCTCCCAGGAACCAGCTTGTTTTTTCGCGCCCCATGTCGAGTTCTAGTAATTGTCGTGCTTTCTGCAATTGTTGTGGAGAATCGAGTACCATACGGTAGGCACTGCAAACTTGAAAAACATAATCAGCAGATTTTAGCCGACCTTCTATTTTAAGCGAGCGGATTCCCAAATCGAACAACTTTTTCAGGTTATCGATCTGCTGGTTGTCCTTCAGGCTAAACAAAACATTTTCTTCGTCGCCATCCCTGTAGCTACGGCGACAGCTTTGTTTACACATGCCACGATTGGCTCCCTGCCCTCCTGAATAGCTGCTATACAAGCACATTCCGGAGAATGAATAGCACAAAGCGCCATGAATGAAAACTTCCAGCTCACCTTTACTGCGCTTTGACAGCAACTCTAATTCGGGCATGGTGAGTTCCCGCGCAAGAACAGTTCTCCTGATTCCCTTCGCGTCGCCAAAATTTACGCCAGCCGAGTTATGATTGCCCATTTGTGTACTTGCATGCAACACGAGTGACGGGAAATATTTTTTGGACAGATAATAAACACCCCAATCCTGAATGATGATTGCGTCGACTTCAATGGCCGCCAAAAAACCGAGAACATCCAGCAACTGGTCCAGCTCCCGATTCTTAATCAGGATATTAAGCGTTAAATAAACTTTGACATTTTTTTCGTGTGCCCGTTTTACAGCCAATCGAAGCATCGGGCGCGAAAAATTGCTGGCCCTGCCTCTCGCATTAAACTCCTGAAGCCCTAGAAAAACGGCATCGGCACCAGCATTTAAAGCAGCATAAAGCGACTCGGTATTGCCAACCGGCGCCAGTAATTCGGGTTTTCGTTTGCTCATCAGGAAAAATTTTGTTCCTGCAAAATTAGCCAATTACGGTAATCACAACCAACGGACGAAATTATTTCGCCCAGAGAACCAGATGCCATGGCAGTTTCGCAAATATTTACTATAATTTTAAAGCAAAGATGGCATCCTGTTGTTATTTTTAACAAATCTAAATTACATTTTAAAATGAATTTTGACATCTCTGGATTGCAATTTCAAAAACTGAAATATTAAATTTGTTCCGGAATTCTCTGGAAATGCAAAATTTAGTAAATATTCACAATACACTACTTGAGCAGGACCATAAGACAATCAGAAGAGAGCTTATGGACGAAATCAATTGGGACCATCGGCTGATTGGGATCAAAGGATTTCGTGGCGTGGGAAAAACAACTTTCCTGATAGACATTGTGAAAGAGAAATTCGCAAACGACAAAACCTGTCTTTACGTCAACCTGAATAACTTTTATTTCACCAAGCGAAAGATCGTATCGTTTGCCGACGAGTTTTACAAAACCGGAGGAAAAACCCTGATTCTGGACCAGATACACAAATATCCGGAATGGGCTTCGGATTTGAGAACATGTAATAATAATTTTCCGGAACTGAAAATTATTTTCTCGGCCTCACCAGTTTTGCGGGTACTGGAAGAAAATACCGAATTGAAGGATATTGCAAAAATTTATCACCTCGAAGGTTTATCTTTCCGCGAGTATCTGAATCACCAGTCGAACCTGAATTTCAGAAAATACAGCCTTCAGGAAATACTTGCAAACCACGTCGACATTGCTAAAAGCATTGTCCAGGAAGTGAAACCGCTGGCCTTTTTCACTGATTACCTGAAGAACGGATATTACCCTTATTTTCTCGACAATAAAGGATTTTATGGTGAAACTTTGCTGAAACACATCAACCTTGCGCTTGAAATTGATGTAACATACCTGAACCAGATTGATCTTCAATATTTGCCAAAACTGAGGAAACTGCTGCAAATTATAGCAAGTCAGGCACCTTTTTCGCCCAATGTGAGCAAAATTAGCGCCGACGTACAAACGTCAAGGGCTACGATTATGAATTATCTTCGCTACATGAAGAATGGCAGAATTATCAACCTGCTTTTTTCAAATGGCAACGAAGAAGAAATAAAGAAACCAGATTTGGTTTACCTGCATAACACCAACCTGATGTACGCGATTGACGATTTAAATATCAACAACAAGATACTTCGGCAAACTTTCTTTTACAACCAGGTTGGATACCGTCATCAGATTAAAAGTTCGGGGAAAGCTGATTTTAAAGTAACCGACCAGTTTCATTTCAGCATTGGCGGAAAATATACGGTACCAGTCGACGACGAATCGTACGCAGGTGCCGACATGATTGAGATTGGAAACGGACACATCGTTCCGCTCTGGCTTTTTGGATTTCTGTATTAATGAATGACTTAATCTAGAATAAAAAGTAAAACATAATTCAAACTAATAATTATTAAAGATGGCAAAACAAAAAAAATTCATTACATGTGACGGGAACTATGCCGCTGCGCATATCAGTTACATGTTTAGTGAGGTAGCCTGTATCTACCCTATCACTCCTTCATCCACCATGGCCGAATATGTTGACGAATGGGCTGCAAACGGAAAGACCAACATCTTTGGTCGCCCGGTACGGTTGGCTGAAATGCAGAGCGAAGGTGGAGCTGCCGGTGCAGTTCACGGTGCTTTGCAATCAGGAGCTTTAACTTCAACATACACAGCATCTCAGGGATTATTACTGATGATCCCCAACATGTATAAAATTGCCGGTGAATTGTTGCCAACGGTGTTCCACATCAGTGCCCGTGCGTTGGCAAGCCACGCTTTGTCGATTTTCGGTGACCACAGCGACGTGTATTCTGCACGTCAGACGGGTTTTGCTATGTTGGCTGCCGGTTCAGTTCAGGAAGAAATGGACCTTGCCGGTGTGGCTCACCTCGCCACTTTGAAATCCCGCGTTCCGTTCATGGCTTTCTTCGATGGATTCCGTACTTCACACGAAATTCAGAAAATCGAAGTAATCTCTAAAGAAGATATGCTGCCGCTGATCGACATGAACCTGATCCAGGAATTCCGCGATCGCGCTTTGAATCCTGAACACCCGGTAACACGAGGTACCGCTCAAAACCCTGATATTTTCTTTCAGGCCAAAGAATCGGCTAACCGCTATTACGATGCCGTTCCTGACATTGTAGAACACTACATGCAGGAAATCAAGAAAATCACCGGACGCGAATATCACCCATTCGATTACTACGGAGCTCCGGATGCTGAAAACATCATCATCGCCATGGGTTCGGTTACCGAAACTACCCGCGAAGTAATTGATTATTTAGCTGCTCAGGGCAAAAAAGTGGGTCTGATGGCCGTTCACCTGTATCGTCCGTTCTCGGCTAAATATTTCTTCAATGCATTGCCAAAATCAGTAAAACGCATTGCTGTTCTCGACCGCACCAAAGAACCGGGAGCAAACGGCGAGCCATTGTACCTCGACGTTGTTGAGTTATTCAAAGGCAACGCTAACGCACCGCTTATCGTTGGTGGTCGTTTCGGTTTGGGCTCGAAAGACACCACGCCAGCTCAGATTTTGGCAGTGTACGAAAACCTCGAATTGAACGAACCAAAAAATCAGTTCACCATCGGTATTGTTGACGACGTAACCTTCAAGTCACTTCCAATGAATGGCGAAGTAAATGTTGCTCCAGCCGGAACATACGAAGCGAAATTCTATGGTTTAGGTTCCGACGGTACTGTAGGTGCCAACAAAAACTCAATCAAAATCATTGGTGAAGCTACCGATAAATATTGCCAGGCTTATTTTGCCTACGACTCAAAAAAATCAGGCGGTTTCACTTCATCGCACCTTCGTTTCGGCGACGTGCCAATCCGCTCTACATATTTGGTAACCAATCCTGACTTTGTTGCTTGCCACGTACCTGCATACATCCACTTGTACGATGTATTGAAAGGTCTGAAAAAAGGCGGTTCATTCCTTCTGAACTCCATCTGGGATGAAGAAGAAACGAAGAAGCGTTTGCCAGACCACATGAAAAAATACCTGGCTGAAAACGAAATCAACTTCTACATCATCAACGGTACAAAACTGGGCGAAGAAATTGGTTTGGGATCACGCACGAATACCATCATGCAATCGGCATTCTTCAAAATTACCGGTGTAATTCCTTTCGAAACAGCAGTTTACGAAATGAAGAAAGCCATCGTGAAATCGTACGGAAAAGCTGGTGAGAAAGTAGTGAATATGAATTACGCCGCTGTTGACGCCGGTGCCGAGAACTTCCACAAAGTTGAAGTTCCTGCTGAATGGAAAAACATCCAATTGACCGACGAACTGGCTGACGTTGCACGTCCTGCTTACATTTCGAAATTTGTTGATGTAATCAATGCACAGAAAGGCGACGATCTTCCTGTAAGTACCTTCGTAGGTACTGAAGACGGTACGTTCGAATCGGGTACTTCAGCTTTCGAAAAACGCGGTATTGCAGTAAACGTTCCTGAATGGCAGGCAGAAAACTGTATCCAGTGTAACCAGTGTGCGTACGTTTGTCCTCACGCTGCCATCCGTCCGTTCCTGATTAATGAAGAAGAACTGACCAAATTGCCGGAAGGAACAAAAACGTTGGCTGCTATCCCGAACAAACAGTTCCCGAACCTGAACTTCAAAATCCAGGTGAGCGTACTCGACTGTACTGGTTGCGGTAACTGTGCCGATGTTTGTCCGGCTAAAACCAAAGCACTCGAAATGAAACCACTGGGTTCTCAGGAAGCTGAAATCAGCCGTTGGGATCATTTCGCCAAGAACGTTAGCTACAAGGAAAAAGTAGTTGAAAAAAATAA
>JAEWME010000175.1 GCA_023393265.1 Bacteroidota bacterium
TGGCCGAGCCTGATGTATTCCTGCAACCAAACATAGCTGACTTTTTGGGATTCACCTAAATCAATTTCGATTGTACCGGTTGTTTCGTTGTCGTCGGTCGCCCAATAAGTTTCTTCGTTTGCATCGGTTGTTTTGTCTCCGGAAAAGGTTGCCGATTCTCCTCTGAATGATGATGCTTTCACCGGTTTATTTAGCGCAAGATTGTTGCTGAACCGCTCAGCGATCAGCTTTTTCCAGCCCATCAGTGAAACCGAGTCTATGGGGTTGATCAGCCCGCGGCGGTCGGGAGGAATATTCAGGATAAGATTGGCACCACGGCCTACCGAACTAAGGTAAATGTCGAAAAGCTGTTCGGGTGTTTTAACCAGCGAATCTTCTCTGGCATGATAGAACCATCCCGGGCGGATTGACACGTCTACTTCTGCAGGGATCCAGTTGGTTCCGTCTTCGCTTCCGGTTCCAAGTAATTCCTGAATGCCACTTTTCCCGGCATACAAAGTGTCGGGGGTGATGGTGTTCCAGTTTGTTTCGTCAACAAAACCACTTTCGTTTCCGCACCAGCGAATATCCGGTCCGGCGTCGCTGAAGAAAATGACATTTGGTTCCATTTCGCGCACCATCTTAAGCGTCGTTGGCCAATCGTAATAAGTCTTTCCGTCGATTTTGCGTTTTTCATTGGCACCACCGTAATAACCATCGCCGCCGTTGGCTCCGTCGAACCACATTTCGAAAACTGGTTTGTGTGCTTCGAAAAGCTCTTTCAACTGGTTGCGGTAGTATTCGATATACGAAGGAGTGCCGTAGTCGGCCCGGTTTCTGTCCCATGGCGAGAGGTAGATGCCGAATTCGAGTCCTTCGGCGCGGCAGGCTTTTTTAACTTCATCCACAACATTACCCTGTCCGTTTTTATACGGACTGTTTTTTACCGAGTGCTCGGTGTATTTGCTTGGCCAGAGGCAGAAGCCGTCGTGGTGTTTGCAGGTCAGTACAATGCCTTTCAGCCCGGCTGCTTTGATGGTTTTCGCCCACTGTGTTACATCCATTGCGGTAGGGTTGAAAACTTTTTCGCTTTCGTCGCCGTATCCCCATTCCTTATCTGTAAAAGTGTTGGTGGTGAAATGCACAAAGGCATATTGTTCCAGTTTGTGCCAGGCCAACTGGCGTTCGGTGGGAACGGGCAGGAGCGGGGCAGGAGGCGTCACTGTTTTGTTGCAGCCTGAAATTACGAGAAACAAAATAACTATTCCGGAGATGCAGACAGATGCTTTCATTGGTTTGTCGTTTTTTGAATGGTTCAGGTGAAAAAAAAGTCTTCAATGTTTGATCATTGAAGACTTTTTTTATTGCAATATTCAGGAGTAACCCTGAGTTAGATTTTCTTATTTGGTCGAATCAGCAGAAGTAGCAGTGTTTGCATCAGCAGGAGCCGGGAAACTTGGAACCTGAGTTGGGTCGGCTGCTTTTTCGATCTGATCTTTTACTGCAGAGTCGGTGCCATTGTCACGGTGACCTCTGGCAACAAGAGCGCTGCCACCGATTGAAAGGACGAGCAATGCAACGGCCAGAACCCATGTTGCTTTTTCGAGAAAGTCAGAAGTCTTGCGAACTCCCATAATCTGATTCGAAGCCTGAAAATTGCTTGCCAAACCACCACCTTTTGAGTTTTGAACCAATACGATCAAAATGAGTAAGATGCAGGTGATGAATAAAAGAACTGTGAGCAGTGTATACATGTCGTTATCAATTAATTGTTCATTAAATTCCTGATTTTTTCAATATGACCGGCAAAGTAAGTACTTTTTTCCGGATATTTCAAACTTAATTTTTCAAATATCTGAATGGCTTTTTTGTAGTATCCCTGGCGTGAATAGATGAGTGCCAGCGTTTCGGTGAAGAAGTCGTCGTCGTCCGGCATCGCGGTTTTGGCACTCTTCATCGGCGATGAAGCTGGATCGGGTTCTTTCACCGGTGGCATTGTTGGTTTCTCTTCCAGAAACTTGTCAATCAGGCTGGTTTTCTTTTCCGACTGGTCGTTGATCGAACGGGCGATGTCGCCCATGCTTTCCTCCTTAGGTTTTTCAGTTTCGAGTTTGTACTCAGTGGGAAAAAACATGCTGTAAATATCCTGCGAAGTGGCCTGTTTTTGTTCTTCCTCCTGAATCTCTTCAGGAGCAAAAGTGACGTTCCCGTTCAGGAAGAGGTATAGTTTACGACGATCGTGAATTCTGACGGCACCATTGAGCAGCTCTCTCTCAAAATTCGGGCTTTCGATGTTTCGCAGGTTTCGCAGGTACAACATCCAGCCTATCTCAAACGCAGGATAATGCTCTGTGAGCTCTCTCATGCTCAGGATCGTCTCCCTGTTGAGTTTTTCAGGATGCTGTAAATACTGATATAGCTGCTCTGTTGTCATACCTTTTACCAGTTGGCAATTGATGCGTTGAAAATATCTTCAGTCAGTTTCTTGATGATTTCGGTTACCAGGCCATCTTCCACATCGGTGAGCGACGACGTGCTGTCGAAGTCTTCGTATGCCGAGAATGTTTTTTCCCAGTCCTGACTGTGGTCTTTGTTATTGGTGTATTTCACTTTTACTTCCACCGTGAGCCGGTTTTGTGCGGCCACGTCGCCACGCTGAATGTTCATTGGCCTTACATCGTAGCCGGTAATCTGTCCCGAAAATTCGAGATCGCCATTATCCTGAATCTGGTTCAGCGAAGTCTGGCGGGTGAGCTTTTCCTGGAGCCCGTCGGTAAATTGCTGGCTGAGGTTGGGATTAACAAGCTTTGCCCGGTTCGGAAAATAGTTTACTGTAAAAGTTTTTACGGTAGGGGCAATAGACGCTCCTGTAAAAGAATAACTTATTTTACATGAATTAATTGCTGCGGAAAAAACCAGCAGCATCAGTATCGTGGCTAATTTACCAGGCTTCATAATCAGTCGATGTTGTATTCTTTTATTTTTCGGTAAAGTGTTCTTTCTGAGATGCCTAATTCCTGGGCAGCGTATTTTCGCTTGCCTTTGTGCTTTTCGAGCGCTTTTTTAATCATTTCAATCTCCTTGTCTTCCAGCGAAAGCGACTCTTCTACAAATTCTTCGGTATCCAGAATGTTTTCGTGTACCACCGGATGGGCGATGTTTACGCGTGGTGCCGGTTGATCGTGTACAAAACTACCATTTTCGGTTTGGTAAAGTTTCCGGATCAATTGAGCATTGTCGTCGCGGATATCCGACAGCGAAGCTTCATTTTTCAGGATGTCGTGAACCAGCTTTTTCAGGTCGTTCATGTCCTTTTTCATGTCGAACAGAATCTGGTAAAGAATCTCCCGTTCAGAAGCAAAAGTCTTTTCGTCG
>JAEWME010000217.1 GCA_023393265.1 Bacteroidota bacterium
ACATCTGATACGGAAGTTATTTTACACATGTATGAAGAATATGGAGACTCATGCGTAAATCAGCTTAATGGAATGTTCGCTTTTATTATCTATGACAAAACCAGGCAAAAAGTCTTTATTGCACGCGATCATTTTGGAATAAAGCCACTTTATTGGTATCACGACGAGAATACAATTCTGTTTGGCAGCGAAATAAAAGCCATCTTGGCTCACCCCGAAATAAAAGCAAAGCCATCGCTCAAAAATTTGTATGAGTATTTAACGTTTCAGTTCATTATCGGTGAAGAAACGATGTTTGAAAATATCTTCAAAGTTCAACCTGGCTATCACACAACGATTGATCTGAAAACATGGGCAATAAACTCAAAAAACTATTGGGAACCTGATTTTACAACTGACCTTTACCATACAGAGGAGTATTTTATTAATGAATTACAAAAAATACTCAATGACACCATTATGCAGCAAATGCGCAGCGATGTTCCTGTCGGCACATATCTGAGTGGAGGAATGGACTCATCTCTTGTGACCATCATGGCTTCGCAGTTAGTCGATCACCAACTAAAATCTTTTTCAGGAGCATTTAGGGAAGGGCCTGAGTTCAATGAACTTGAATATGCCAAAGCAGCTGCGGCAAAAGCAAACTCCGAACTATTCGAAATTTATCCAACTGAGCAAGAGTTTATAGATTTACTCCCCAAGTTAATTTATCACCTTGATGAACCGGTAGCTGGCCCCGGATTATTTCCTCAGTACATTGTCTCTAAATTCGCATCCAAACATGTAAAAGTAATATTGGGAGGACAAGGAGGTGACGAGATTTTTGGTGGCTATGCCAGATATCTGGTTGCCTACCTGGAGCAAGCCATAAAAGGATCCATTTTTGAAAACAATGAAGAGGGAGAGCATATTGTTACGCTGCGTTCCATTCTACCCAATTTACCCGCCCTCAGGCAATACTTGCCAATGATAAAGGGTTTTTGGAAAGAAGAAGCTTTTACACCGATGGATCAACGATACTTTGACTTGATTAACCGGATGGGCTCAACTGTAGATTTTTTACAACCAGATTTTGTAAATGGTTGGGACGAACAAGCGCTTTTCAGTAAATTTTCGGCACACTTTAATAGGCCGGAGACTAAAAGCTATTATAATAAAATGACCCAGTTCGATTTAACAGGTAGTTTACCTGCTCTTCTTCAGGTTGAAGACCGGGTAAGCATGGCTGCTTCAATTGAATCACGTGTACCATTACTCGACCGGCGAATAATCGATCTAATATCGAAAATGCCAGCAAGCATGAAATTTAAAGGTGGCGAATTAAAGTATCTTCTGAAAAAAACTGTCAAAAACATTATGCCTCCGGAGATCATGAACAGAAAAGACAAGATGGGTTTCCCCGTTCCCTTACATATATGGTCAAAAAACAAATCGAAAGATTTTATTATGGACATCCTGCTCTCTCAAAAAACAAAAGAAAGGAATATTCTGGACACCAAATACATAGAAACACTGATAAACTCAGAACAGCCTTTTAGTCGTGGATTATGGGGCCTCATATCACTTGAACTATGGTTTCAGCAATTTATTGACGACTAAAAAAACTGTTATTTCCAAAAACTTATTTCCAAAAAATTACGATATACCACCCTATCAAATCAATTTTATTTATAAACAATTAATTTTTTATTCAAAAACTTATCGAAACATATCATAAATTTATATGTTTTAATCTTCGAAGCATAAAATCATAAAAACACACCAATATGAGCCCACTAAATGAACAAAATTGGAAAATAGAAAAAATCGGGGTTATCGGTCCTGGAATTGTCGGAATGCCAATGGCTGGTTTATTGGCAAACGCACAAATAAAAATAGGGAATGACTCTCCGGCCAAGGTCATCGTAATCCAGAGAAAATCTGTCAATTCAGGATGGAAAGTAGCCGCCATTAATAGCGGAAAATCGGTAATCGGAGGTATTGAACCTGATTTGGATGACATTACCCATCGTGCTGTTGAAAAAGGAATTCTGTCGGCAAGCACGGATTATTCGTTACTTTCTGATGCAGATGTTATTCTGGTTTCGGTTCAAACTGATAAAAAAGGACTCGAACCGGACTACGGCCCGCTATTCGAGGCACTTGAAAATCTTGGCGCAGCACTAAAAAATAAGCCAGCACATAAAATCCCAATGGTGGTTTTCGAGTCAACCCTGGCACCAACAACTATGGATACTTTAATCAGGAGCCACTTCATGAAATATGGCCTTGAAGAAGGAAAAGATATTCTCCTTGGAAACAGTCCAAACCGTGTAATGCCAGGTCGTTTGGTTGAGAGAATAATTGGTTCGGACAAACTGGCCGGAGGACTTAGCCCAGTAACTCCGCAACTTATTAAAAAACTCTATAAGAATATTGTTACTCAAGGCGAAATACTGACAACAAATAGTTTAACTGCTGAGGTTGTTAAAACACTTGAGAATGCATATAGAGACGTGCGAATTGCACTTTCTGCAGAAATAGTGAGATACTGCGACCAGAACGATATCGATTTCTACAAGGTAAGAGAAATTGTCAATGAAAAACTGGCACAGGCCGATCAGGCAAACCAAAATCCGAATGAAGTACCGAGCGGAGGATTATTAATTCCTACACTTGGCGTCGGAGGACACTGTCTTCCGAAAGACGGTATATTATTATGGTGGAGAAACCTGGAGCAAAGCAGCGAAACACCTAAAAGTCTGATTATTTCGTCAAGAGCAATCAACAATGAATCTCCATTTATAACATTTGCTCAGGCAGAAAAAGTGTTCGGATCATTGCACGACAAAAAAATTGCATTGCTTGGAGTTGCGTACCGGTTTAATTCAGAAGACACACGTAACTCGCCAACACTTCAATTGGCGAATTACCTGAGAGATCAGGGAGTAAAATACGTCATGCACGATCCCTATGTAAAATATGACGATCAAAATATTTTGAAATACAATCAGCAGGATTATCTGACTCAGGATTTAGACACAGCATTAAAAGATGCCGACTATGTGATTGTAGGAACAGCACATAAAGCCTATCTTGATGATCTTGATCAAATAAAAGCATCACCGGCACTTAAGGGCATTATGGATGCTTGCAATATTTACAGTTCTAAAATGTTTGAGGGAACTTCAATTGGTTATGCTGGAATAGGACGTGGAAAATTGGCGCCTGATTCAGCTTTTATTGATTTTGTTTACGAAAGTTTTAGGGCCATGGAAAAAGGTGTTGCCAATGAACTTACAAACCTGATTAAGTTCTACAACGAAAATTATGCTTTCGACAAATTCAATCAAGTTGAATTTAAAGATGTTCAGAGGCTTGCAAAAACATGTACAACCGGATGCGAAATAGCCGATCCCGACAAAATAACAAAAGTGCCTGTATATAAAGAGTTTTCATGCACATTGGCAAAGGTGGCTTTCGAAATATAGAAAGAAGTAGTGAAAAACTGCTTTCACCAAATTTGCAAATCTTTTATTAACACCTTAGCCAAAACCTGAGATGAAGATATTCTCTATCGTCGGTGCCCGTCCACAATTTATTAAGCTAGCCCCACTTTCTGCAAAGTTGGAAGGCGTGCATGAGGAAATCATTATTCATACTGGCCAGCATTACGACTACGCCATGTCTGAAAAAATCTTTTCCGATCTCGGAATAAAAAAGCCAGAAATTCATTTGGAAGTTGGTTCCGGATCTCACGCCTATCAAACAGCCGAAATGATGAAAGGCATTGAAACCGCCATGCTTAAACACAAGCCCGATTTGGTTGTTGTTTTTGGCGATACGAATTCAACACTTGCCGGAGCAATGACTGCCTCAAAACTGAAGGTGCCAATTGTTCACATCGAGGCCGGCTTAAGAAGTTTCAACCGGAATATGCCGGAAGAAGTCAACCGGGTAGTTACCGATCATGTCTCCGGATATTTGTTTGCACCAACGCAGGCAGCTGTTTCAAATTTGAATCATGAAGGACTTGGTGCTAGAACTATATTAACCGGAGATATCATGGTTGATACCATGAAAGACAACCTGAAGATAGCGCTTCAGAAGTCGAAAGTGCTGGATGAGCTAAACCTTCCCAAGGACAAATACAGCCTTCTTACACTGCACCGGGACTATAATGTTGATAATAGTGAGATTTTAGAAAATATTCTTAGCCAACTAGGAGCAATCTCTGAAGACATTATTTTCCCTGTTCATCCAAGAACCAGGAGAATGCTCTCCGACTCATCCAAAATTCCGGCGAATATTAGGCTTACCAACCCGTTGGGTTATATCGATTTCATTGCACTCGAGAATTATTCGAAAAGAATTATCACCGATTCCGGCGGAATCCAAAAAGAAGCATACATTCTAAAAAAGCCCTGCATCACATTGCGCACGGAAACTGAATGGATTGAAACTACTCAGGAGAAATGGAACCTGCTTGTAACACCGGAAAGCAAAAACATTGCTGAGCTAATATTAAATTTTGAGACTCCGATTGAACAAAATCCTGTTTTCGGAGAAAATGTAACAGATAAGATGATGAATTTTTTAAATACAATCAACTAAATGACGACGAGCAATCAAACAGACTGGGCAATCATTGGCGGAGGAATGCTGGGAATGACGCTCGCCCTTCGGTTGGTTCAACAGGGACATAAAGTCACCATTTACGAATCTGCAGATAAAGCTGGCGGTCTTACGATGTCGTGGAAGATGAACGATGTTGTTTGGGATAAGTTTTACCATGTCATCTTAATGTCTGACTTGAGTACCAGAAAAATCCTGGATGAAATCGGGCTTGGAAATGAAATGAATTGGGTTGAAACAAAAACTGGGTTCTATTCGGAAGGGAAACTCCACTCCATGTCCAATCTAATTGAGTTCTTCCAATTTCCACCCATTAATCTCATCGATAAATTCAGGCTTGGATTGACTATTTTTGTAGCTTCCAAAATCAGGAACTGGCAAAAAATGGAAACCGTTCTTGTAGAAGATTGGCTCACAAAATGGTCGGGTAAACGAGTTTTTTCGAAAATTTGGCAGCCGCTTCTTAAGGCAAAACTTGGAGACAATTATAAAAACACTTCAGCGTCGTTCATTTGGGCAACCATTCAGCGAATGTATGCTGCAAGAAAAAGTGGACTCAAAAAAGAAATGTTTGGATATGTCAAAGGCGGATATGAAACAATCAATACCAGATTTGCCAAACATCTCGAAGATGCGGGAGTAACTTTCAAATACAATGCTTCTGTAACTTCTGTGGACAAATCAGATGGCGGAAAATTGATTGTCAATCTAAAAGATGGATCAAGTGCTACCTATCCGAGAGTTATTTCGACGTTGGCATCACCTGTTTCAGCAAAAATAGCCCCTTCCCTTTTTATTGATGAAAAACAGAAATATGAATCGGTAAAATATCTGGGAGTAATTTGCACCTGCCTCCTGCTAAAGAAACGCCTTTCCCCGTATTACGTTACAAACATTACCGACACCAATACACCATTTACCGGGGTAATCGAAATGACAGCCCTCATTGATCCCAAAGAAATCAAAGGCAATCATTTAATTTACCTTCCGAAATATGTCAATGCAGATGATCCACTTTTCAACGTTCCGGAGGAAGAGCTTAGTAAAACTTTTTTGGATAAATTCCTGAATATGTACCCCGTACTAAAGAAGGAAGACATACTTTTTTGTGGGATCGCGAAAGCTCGAAACGTTTTTACTTTGCCCACAATCGACTACTCAAAAAGACTACCAGGAATCAGAACAAGCCTGGAAAATTATTTTATAATTAACTCCTCTCAGATTATAAACGGAACACTGAATGTTAATGAGACCGTACAGGTGGCCGAAAATAAACTGAAAGAAATTCTCGAAAGTCATGGCTAAGAAAAAACCTATTGCAGGAATTTCGCTCGATCTCGACAATCAGTGGTCGTACATGAAAATACACGGTGATGAAGGATGGGACAAATACCCTTCCTATTTCGATATTTTTATTCCACATATTCTGAATGTACTTGACGATCTCAACCTGAAAATCACATTTTTTATTGTGGGGAAAGATACCGAAGACGAGAATAACCGAAAATACCTGAAAATGATTACCGATCGTGGACACGAAGTGGGCAACCATTCTTACCATCACGAATCATGGCTACAGACTTACAGTTTTGAAAAAATTGAAAATGAAATAATCAGTGCTGAAAAAGCAATCGAAAGCTCAACTGGACAGAAACCGATTGGTTTTCGCGGTCCAGGTTTTAGCTGGAGCAAGGATTTATTGAAAGTACTGGAAAGTCGGGGATATATCTACGATGCCTCTACCCTTCCAACGTATCTTGGACCGCTGGCCCGAGCATATTATTTTGCAAAATCAGATTTATCGAAAGAAGAAAAGAGATCAAGGAAAGAACTTTTTGGTAAGTTCAGCGAAGGATTCAGAAAGTTAAAACCCTACAAATGGGATCTTGGTAACGGCAAAACACTCACAGAAATACCGGTGACTACTATGCCAATTTTTAAATTCCCATTTCACCTGAGTTACCTGATTTATCTTGGAAATATTTCTCCGGCATTGATGAAACTTTACCTGGGAACAGCCATCAAGCTTTGTAAACTGACAAATACACCAATCAGCTTTCTGCTCCATCCGCTCGATTTGATTGGAGGCGACCAGATCACCCAACTGGCCTTCTTCCCGGGCATGAATGTTGACAGCGATCAAAAGGTTAAAGTTTTTAAAGCAGTGATAAACACCTTATCAAAGCATTATAAGGTTGTAAATATGTCTAAATATTATTATAGTTTACCCGACCGAAAACAAAAACTGATGAAAATATAATAATTAAAATATGTGCCAATCGAAAATAAATTGAACCTATTTAAACTATCTTCAATTCAAAAAAAGACAAAAAATAGATTTCCGTCCTAACACTCAACTTTATGCAAACAAACAACATAACCTATCAGGAAAAGCCCTTTCTTACTATTTTGTTACCGTGTTATAATGAAGAGGCAATTCTATCAAATAATGTAAAAATACTGATTGATTATTTAAATGATATAACATTCAAATACACATGGGAAGTTTTGTTAGTAAACGACGGGAGTAAGGACAAAACTGGAGAAATAGCAAATGAGCTATCTGCCGGGAATAAAAACATACGGGTGATTCATCATCCTGTGAATTTAAATCTAGGCAATGCGTTGAAAACAGGGTTTAAAAATGCCAACGGTGAAATCATTGTTGTTCTTGATATTGATCTGAGTTATTCAGCAGACCACATTAAAACAATGGTTGACAAAATGGTTGAAACCTCATGCGACATTGTAGTAGCTTCGCCATACATGAAGGGAGGAAAAGTTACAGAAGTACCGTTTTCAAGAAAAATTATGAGTAAATGGGTAAATAAATTCATGCACTACGCTGCTCAGGATAAGTTTTATACATTTACAGGAATGGTTAGGGCTTACCGGACCAGTTTTATTAGGACTATGAATCTAAAAACCAAGGATTACGAGATCAATCCGGAAATCATGTATAAAGCGATGATTTTAAGAGCCCAAATAGTAGAAATACCGGCACATTTAGACTGGACCGAACAAAATAAATTTGCCAAACAGCGAACCTCTAGCATCAAAGTTTTGAGAGGCTTTTTCTCGGGCATGATGTCGGCCTTTATTTTTCGACCATATATTTTCTTTCTTATGATTGGAGGATTTCTAATGATTCTTTCCATGTACGAACTGGTATGGCTCCTCTTCGATACCCTATGGGACCTTAATCGATGTATATTGGAAGGAGATGTTGACTGTTCATTTTCAATCAGCCTCGCCAAGCAGTTTTCAAAAAATCCACAATCATTTCTGGTTGGGGGAATAACTTTTATCGCAGCTATTCAGTTCCTAAGCCTTGGATTCTTATCACTTCAGAGCAAAAGATATTTCGAGGAATTGTTTCACCTCGGTACGACTATTAACAAAAAGACCAATTCTTTGATTAGTAGTAATCAGAACCACAATGAATAATCGATAGAAAACAATGAATATAGATGAACTTCTTTTCTACCAATTCTGAAGTAAGCAGGTCCTTTTTCTACTCAAAAATTCAAGAAAAGGAAAACAAACTGTTTTGGGCATTCATGGCGATCTACTTCATCGTGATGGCTTTTCTTTGCTTTAGAATGGATATTTGGCAGGATGAAGCATATTCTCTCTCAACTACTGCTAACCCAATAAAAGAGATTGTTCATTTATCATACAATTTTGAGGCTCAGCCCCCTGTTTACTTTATACTCTTGGGATTGTGGAGACAAATTTCAGACTCGATTTTCTTCTCGAGGTTTCTCTCATTGATATTTATTTTATTCTCTGCTTTTCTTTTAGACAAAACCGCTAGTTTAGTCTTTAATCATTTGAGATCAAAATGGTTGGTGGTTATTTTTCTTTTAAATCCCTACACTATATGGGCTGGGCTGGAAATAAGGCTTTATGCTTTTCTTATCTTTCTAAGTTTCTTGCAGATATATTTATTTGAGGTGTCCTTTTTCAAAAAGAGAAAAACACTTCCCATATTGTATGTTTTAGTTGGGGTAATTGGCGTATATACACAATATTATTTTGTTTTCTTATTACTCGCTTTATCATTATTACTTTTAATCAGAAGAGGCTGGACCTCATTTTTCAGAATTGCTTTATGGACTTTGCCTGTGGCAATAAGCTTTATTCCAAATCTGTTTTTTATTGCTGATCAATTAGAAATGCACAATGACGCGGAACTGGCAATTTCGTTATATAGTAAATTAAGAAATGTACTGGCCTCGCCATTCGATCTTCTAGTGAGGATTGGAGATGTCACTCATACTGAGAGGTTAGTTGGGTGGTTTGTCAGATTATTCTTTCTTACTTTCTTTTTTGCTTCAATAGTCGAACTATACAAAAAATTTAAGGATAACAAGTTGACGGATTCAATCGCAGTATTTGAAATATTGATCCCTATTCTGGCCGTACTTTCTGTTTTTATTTTAATGTCTTTAACAACTGATATTGTTTATGCGAGCCGATATATGACGGTCATATTTCCATTTTTTTCTTTGTTATTTTCAGTTTTTTTTGTTCTAAAAAAAAGTATTCAAACACTCATCTTTGGAGTTCTTACAATGTATTTTATCAGCGTTTCATTTTATTTCTATGGTCCGCCTTTTATCAAAACAGAAAACAACTTGTCTCTTGAAAAATATATCAAAAGAATTGAAAAAAGCGATGAACCTATTCTATTTCACGAAAAAGACATCGTCCTCTCATTCAAGCACTTTTACAAAGGAAAGAATAATCTTATTCCAATTCCTAAAATAAAATTTAATTTTGATTACTACAATCAAGAGTTAAAAGATACTATCGAATTCAAGAAACAACTTGATCAATACGTAGCGAATAAGAAGTCCTTTATTCTGGTTACCGGAAATGAATGGGCTTTTACGCACGAAATCGAATTAACTAGTTCGATGATTGATGAGTTTATTGGCAACAACTATGAAATAGCCAGCGATACAACCATCTCTGGAATGAAAAAGGCAGACGATTTAAGGGTAAGACGACTTCAATCAAAGAGAACCACGTTATATTGAGTAAAGCAATTATTATTTAACAACTTAAGCGCATAATCATGAACACAGATAATAACTCATTCTCATCCGACATTTTAAAAATAGCTGACATCAATAAAGAAATCGAACGATTATCTGGAAAACTGAAAGAAGATATTTTTGGAAAGCTAAAGCGTAAAGGTGCAGTAATCGGGATAAGCGGAGGTATCGACTCCTCAGTAACATTGGCTCTCACTGTCAATGCAATTGGAGCAGAGAATGTGCTTGGGTTAATCCTTCCTGAAAAGGATTCAAGTCATGACAGTAAAGAACTCGCTTTGCAATTAGCAGGCAAGTTCAAGGTGAAAACGATAGAAGAAGACATTACCGGTGCACTTTCTGGTTTTGGCTGTTATGAGCGTCGTGATGAAGCTGTAAAAGATGTCTTTCCTGAATATAATCCGGAAACCTATAAAATGAAAATTGGCATTAACCAAACTGGTTTAAACCAGTTTTTGCCACCGGTTTTTTCGCTTACCATTGTTGACGATACCGGATTAGAAAAAAGCAAGATACTGCCGATAAAAGAATACCTGCAAATTGTAGCTTCCTCCAACTTCAAGCAAAGGTGTCGAATGTCTATGCTCTATTATCACGCCGAACGGTTGTATTATGCAGTTATTGGGACACCGAATAAGCATGAAGTTGAACAGGGCTTTTTTGTGAAGCATGGAGACGGAGGAGCCGACATCATGCCAATTGCACATTTGTATAAATCTCAGGTTTACCAATTAGCTGATGCGTTAGGCATTCCGCAAGAAATTATTCAACGGAAACCAACTTCCGACACTTATTCAGCAGAACAAACGCAGGAAGAGTTTTTCTTCCAGATGCCTTATCAGGAAATGGACCTGGTGTGGTATGGCATGGAAAACGAGGTTCCGGAAGAAGAGGTTGCTACCGTTATGGGAAAAACAAAAGAAGAAATTGTGCATATTTATAACAATCTGAAGCGTAAACGGAAAACTACAGAATATTTGCGGATGTCGCCAATTGGTTATGCACTGTAACAGAACAATAGACTGGTCTTAATTGGAATAAAAATAAATTAAAGGTTTAGATCTTTTAACGACTTCGTTTTTCGGCTTTTATGACAAAAAAATTTAAATTTGCCAAGCTCGTTTTTAATCCGCCTCAAAATCCGAAAGATCTTTGATTGAATAACTTTCCGGGAAGGCGAAATTGAAAAAACAACAATTAATCTATCGGAATAAGTTATGGTTGATATTCTCCAAATTAAAGAAAAGATCAGGCAGTTCATCCTCAGAACTTCTTATGTACCTGCAGAACAGGTAAAAGATGAAACCCTAATCTTCGAACAGGGAATCATGGATTCTATGGGATTTATTTCAATAATTAGTTTTATCGAAGAAACTTTCTCTGTGGTCGCATTGGACAATGAATTGATTGAAGCGAATTTTGAGTCGATTGAAGCTATTTCTGCTTTCGTTGCGCGTAAATTGGAAGCAGCTTAAAACTCTCAATTATCCAGGCTGGTTTTAATAAATCACCTCAGATTTTTCAACTAAGTCAGTCCGAGCTTTGTTCTTTATATTTAGATTATAAGAACTAAAACTCCGGTATTCGAATGCCATTATTATTCACGCCAAAATTCAACCTATGATCACCAGACCACAAAGACTATTGGGGGAAGCTTTGGAGTTTTCTGCCCGCAAATTTCCCGAGAAAACAGCGATCGTATACAAAGGCAACGAGTTCTCATATCAATCATTGAGAGAAAAATCAGGAATTCTCGCTGCGCATTTCATTTTGACAGGCGTCAAAAAGGGTGACAGGATGGCGATTTACATGAATAATTCATGGCAGACTGCGATCTCAATTTATGCGACTTTACTTGCCGGAGGAGTTTTTCTTGTGATCAATCCTCAAACCAAAGCCAATAAGCTGAATTACATTCTAAAAGACAGTGGAGCCAAGATTGCCTTGACCGAAAGCCTTTTCGCAAGCGAATTCTGCGAGGCGCTGGATGAACTTCCCTCGCTGAGTCAGGTAATCATTTCCGGAGAAATACATGAAGGAATTCGAGAAAACATCTCCGTTGTTAGCTTTGCTGATATACTTGAAAAAACTGAGGCGAAAGTTCAGTTTCCGTTGATTATTCCGAATGACCTGGCAGCGTTGATTTACACCTCCGGAAGTACAGGTTTCCCAAAGGGCGTTATGATGACACACCAATCGATGGTTTTCACCTCATGGAGCCTGATCGAATATCTCCGGTTGACAGAAGATGAAAAAATAATGCTGGTTCTACCAATGGCTTTCGACTATGGACTCTACCAGTTAATCATGTCAATAACAATTGGTGGTACGCTCATTATTGAACATTCATTCAACTTTCCGCCAGCCATCTTCCGGCAAATCGATCAATTAAAACCGACTGTCTTTCCGGGAGTTCCGTCGATTTATGCCATGATGATTGCCACACATAAAAAAACCGGAATTACTTTCGACAGTGTGCAAAAAATTACGAATACAGCCGCCGCGTTGCCCGAAGAATTTGTTTCAGATTTGAAGCTGATTTTTCCTAATGCGCTAATCTTTAAAATGTACGGGTTAACAGAATGCAAGCGGGTTTCGTATCTCGAACCTGAACTTGCAGACTTAAAACCTCGTTCAGTGGGGAAAGCCATTCCAGGCACCGAAGTTTTCCTGCTTTCTCCTGAAGGAGAACCTGTACCTCCTAATGAACCGGGAATCCTTTATGTGCGCGGGCCGCATGTAATGGCCGGATATTGGAACAATGAAGAACTGACTAGGGAAATGCTAAAACCCGGACTTGTTCCTGGCGAAAGGATGCTTTGCGCCCACGACTTATTCAGGATGGATGAAGAAGGATTCCTTTATTTTCTGGGTCGAAACGACGACATCATCAAAACACGGGGCGAAAAAGTCAGTCCGATTGAGGTTGAGAATGCCATCTACCGAAATCCTGGAGTAAAAGAAGCCGCCGTGCTCGGAAGTCCGGATGTGATGCTTGGAGAAGCGATTGTGGCGTTTGTCACAAGGTACGATCAGGCAGAAATAACAGAAAAAGAGATACAGCAGGAATGTATGGCCAATCTGGAACCATTTATGGTGCCGCAAAGAGTGATTATTTTGCCAGAAATGCCCAAAAGCAATAACGGAAAAATCGACAAAAAAGAATTGAAAAAAATGCTGTAATCAACCGAATTCATCATACTTATGACATACGGAGAGGTTAAAATAAAATTTGATCTATGGATGGAAGCCTGGAATAGGCACGACCTTCAAGGTGTTATGGAATGGATGGATGACCTGGTTGTCTTTGAGCATTGGACAGGATCTCTCGTTTCAGGAAAAAATCTCTTAAAAAAAGCTTGGACACCCTGGTTTTCCAATCACGAAGGTTTCTTTTTTACTACTGAAGATTTCTTTTTCGACGAGACAGAGCAAAAACTAACATTCTTGTGGCAGCTCGACTGGCTTTCGAAACAAAAAGGCTACGAAGGATCGCCGGAAAAACGTCGTGGCGTTGACATCCTTTTTTTCAGAAATGGAAAAATAATCCGGAAAGTATCTTATTCAAAAACCTTGGTAATTATTAATAACAAATCTGTTACCGGTTGACAGGTTGAAAATCAGCATACATGATTCAGGAATCTCTTTTTGCCCATTGGAAAAAAATACTGGACGAGCAACTCTCTGTCTTACCCGACAAGAGCGAGGAAAATACTGACAACACGCTTCGTGCGCTTTGGCTCGCTGCATCTGGAACCAAAGTATCCGCCATGTCGGCGATTCGTCATGAACTGGCTGATTTAGATGATTCACAGATTGTTATTCTCGAAAAGCTAATCGAGGAGAGACTTTCAGGAGTGCCTTTGGCTCATTTAACAGAGCGCCAGAATTTTATGAATCTTGACTACATTCTGACAAAAGGGATTTATATTCCACGTAGAGAAACGGAGATTCTGGCCAAATCTGCCATTAAACTGATTGATAAAAAGTTTAGCAATCAGGATAATTTGACTGTAATAGATATTTGCACCGGAATTGGAACTGTTGCACTGGCAATTGGCAGTTACTGCAAAAACACAACTGTTTACGGTTCGGATATTTTTGAGCCAGCTATCCAATTTGCCCAAATTAATACGGCACATTTTAAGTTAAAATCAAGGGCAAAATTTTATCATGCTGATTTGTTCTCGCCTTTCTACGATGAAGGTTTATCTGGTACAACTGACATAATTGTTAGCGCACCGCCTTATATCACCTCCGCCAAAGTACCACAAATGGCCGAGGAAATTGCCAGACATGAACCAAAGGAAGCGTTCGATGCCGGCCCTTTTGGCTTCTCAATATTCAATAAATTGATTGCCGAATCGCCAGTCTTCCTGAAGTCAGGAGGCTATCTGTTGATTGAATGCGGTTTGGGGCAAGGAGATTTTATTGCGAAGAGGCTTAACGACAATGGTAACTATGAAGAAATAGATAAGATTTGTGACGAATCAGGAAACGTCAGGGTAATCGTCGGAAAAAAGAAATAATTTTCAGGAGAAACCCCATTAATAGCTGAAACTATGTGCGGAATTGCCGGAATATATAACTACCACTCTCCTACTGAGCCATCAATTGAAGTTAACGTCAGAAACATGCTTTCGTTAATCAATCATCGCGGGCCAGACGAAAGTGGTACTTTGATTGATCAAAATATTGGAATCGGAAGCGTGCGGCTGAGCATTGTTGACCTCTCTTCCGGTCAGCAACCGATGTCAGATGTTTCGGGCAGATACTGGATTGTGTACAACGGTGAAATTTTTAATTATCCAGAACTGCGTGCCGATGTCGTAAAAAAGGGAATTCAACTGAAAACCAATTGCGATACCGAGATTGTCGTACAGATGTATGCACTTTATGGCGCAAAATGTTTAAGCCAATTCAACGGGCAGTTCGCTTTTTGCATTCTTGATCGACAAACAAAAGAACTCTTTCTTGCCCGCGACCGCGTCGGAATTCGCCCACTTTTCTACTGGAATCAAAATCAGTCTTTTGCATTTTGCTCCGAGATAAAAGGACTTTTCTGCCTCGACCAGATTGAGCGAACCATCGACTCGCAGAGTTTATCCGAAATTTTTACTTTCTGGACAAGTATATCGCCCAAAACCCCATTCAGGAATATTCTGGAACTTCAACCCGGACATTACATGACGGTGAATTCAAAGGGTATAGAAATACAGCAATACTGGAGCCTTCAGTTCACGCCGGAAAGCGAGAAACCGCAAAGAAGATTTCAGGATTCGATGGAAGAACTTGATGCGCTCTTGCACGATGCTGTGAGGATACGCCTCCGTGCTGACGTTCCTGTCGGTGCCTACCTGAGTGGCGGACTCGATTCGAGTGTGACAAC
>JAEWME010000299.1 GCA_023393265.1 Bacteroidota bacterium
GCCGGCGCTTTGCCATTTTCATAGGCCACAAATGGTTCTTTTAAATCAGTTTTCATAATTTTCTCCTTTAGTTCGATGTAAAAATAGAGTTCGTTAAAGAAATCATAGACATAGATCAGCTTCTGTCCGATTTCATTGTTGATATAATCTTTAAGTTTTGTTTTCTGAATACTTGGCGTTTTAGGCGTTGCTTCAGCAGAGTCGAGCGCCCCGATTTCCTTCAAATTTTTTCCTTTACCGTCATTGACATAGAAAGACGCAAGCTGCGACTGATCAAGGTCACATGAGTTTTGAATAATTTGATGTAAATCCTCGAAAGTATGATTGGCGTCTATATGAATTATTCGTCTGAAATTGGGTGTATCCGGAGACGAAACTTCTAATATATATACCATGGTTCACGAATTTTGACAATTGACTTTCTTCCCGTCGTTTGATAATTTGAAATTAGAATCAAATGGTAACTTCTATACCCTTTCGGGCGACAAAAGGTTAGTTGGCAAGTGTTAAAAAATATTAATTTCAATCAACTCCATCGCTACAAAATTGTATATCAACAGAATACTGAGATATTTTTTTCGAGAAACATTTAGTACGATCTGGAAAAATCGAATATATCCTACAATTGGTCGTAAAACAATCAAGGTCGGTTAGAAAATAGTATTTCGTGTGGCAATCGGGTTGTATGAGATGTAATTATTTCGGAAATTGCATGACAAATCTGAGGATAACATTCGGACAGTTATGAGACTTGGCGCTTCCTTCATCGAAAACCTGAAAATTGCATTACAATCGATACGCAGCAACTTACTGAGAACGGTTCTCACCGTTTGTATCATTGCTGTGGGAATCACTGCGCTGGTAGGAATTCTCACAGCAATCGATTCAATTAAAAACTCGATAACCAAAGAGTTCACCTTCATGGGAACCAACACATTTACAATCACTTCCCGAAGTATGAACATTCAGGTTGGCAACAGCCGCTACCGAACCAAAAATTATTCATACATCAGTTTTTATCAGGCCAAAGAATTTAAAGACAAATTCGATTTTCCGTCTGCAGTTTCAATCTCGACCAATGCAACCGGAACCGCCACGGTGAAATATGAGTCCCAGAAAACCAACCCAAACATTTCAGTTCAGGGTGTTGATGAAAACTATCTTTTTACCTCCGGAAACCAAATCAGGCTTGGTCGTAATTTTTCTGAAGACGAAATATCTTCGGGAAAAAACGTGGCTGTCATTGGTGACGGAGTTGTGAAAAAACTCTTCAAAAATGGCGAAACGCCGCTTCAAAAAATAATCAGCATCGGAAGCGGCAAATACCGCGTTGTTGGTGTACTTGAATCGAAAGGTCGTGGTTTTGGATCGGGTGGCGATCAAACCTGCCTTCTGCCGTACACCAATGTACGGAGCTATTTTTCCTACCCTCGAATGAATTTTAACATCCAGATAAAAGTCACTCAAACAGAACTTATTGATCCGGCTATTGGTGAAGCTGAAGGAACTTTCAGAACTATCCGAAACCTTGATCCGACGGACGAAAGCGACTTTAACATCGAAAAAAGCGACAACCTCGTAAACATACTCCTGAAAAATATTCGCTACATCACGCTGGTGGCAACAATCATTGGGCTAATCACACTATTTGGTGCTGCGGTTGGACTGATGAACATCATGTTGGTTTCGGTAACTGAGCGAACCCGCGAAATCGGAATCAGGAAAGCAATAGGTGCAAATTCGAAAATAGTTAAGCAGCAATTTCTGATCGAATCGGTCGTGATTGGTCAGATTGGCGGAATTGTTGGAATCATATTAGGGATCCTGGCAGGAAACGGTGTCGCAATGATGATTGGAACACCATTTTTCATTCCCTGGATATGGATTATGGTCGGTGTTTTCCTTTGCTTTCTGGTTGGCATTATCTCTGGATATTATCCGGCAAAAAAAGCATCAAAACTTGACCCGATCGAAAGCCTGCGTTTCGAGTAAATCATCTTTTAAAATGAATTGCCCCAAAGCCTGACCGGTTTTCAACTTGTATTTTAAATCTTTGTTCTATTTACAGTAATATAAAAATGGCGATCTATTCTGTTTTTAGAAAAAATATATCTTTACTCTTTCCGGTTAGATTCATTTTATGTCAATTCAAACGAACTTATTAACATAGGATGAAAATACCTCCGGAGATTGGAGAATATTTTACCCCAAAGCAGGAAGAATCCTGAAACAAAGAGATTTATTGAAATAAACGACTTTATTGTAGGAACCAAATTGTAGAATGTTCTTCGGGAGAAAAGGCAAATGAATAAACTTCAGACAAAAGCGGAGCAAAGATTAATTCAGGACTGTTACGATGACCTGATGAAGGCATGTGATAAAAAAGTTTCTGAAGATGGGAAAGTCAGGATACACAAAGCATTTGAATTTGCCAATGCAGCCCACGCAGGGGTAAAAAGAAAATCGGGAGAACCGTACATTATTCATCCACTTGCGGTTGCAAAAATTGTAGTTGAAGAAATCGGGCTAAGTGCGACCTCTATCATTTCAGCACTTCTGCACGACGTAGTTGAAGATACTGATTATACACTCGAAGACATCAGCAATCTTTTTGGTGAGAAAGTGGCTTCGATCGTTGACGGGTTGACCAAATTATCGGAAGAATTTACGCCACAGCAAGACTCCAAACAAGCCAACAATTTCAGGAAAATGCTGATGACACTTTCCGATGATGTCAGGGTGATCCTCATCAAACTGGCCGACCGCCTGCACAAC
>JAEWME010000308.1 GCA_023393265.1 Bacteroidota bacterium
CGCGTCGGTGGCTCCGGCTTCGATTTTTGTGCATTTGGCCGGACTGCGCCAAAGCAACGGCAAATACCTTCCGCCGCTGTTCGACGTAAAGGACGTAGCCACGCCCTGCGCCATTTTCAGCTATTTGGTGCACATCATCCGAGATTTTCAGAAGGATCACCTTAATAACCTGAATTATTTTCCCGATGATCTGATTGCGAAGCACGGCATGAACCGCCAGCAGTTACTTTTCATGGCCAAAGGCGGACAAATTACCAATGGTTTCCGCAGCATGATTCTCGAATTATATGAGGTAGCAGACATTTACCGCGAGCGTACGCTGGAAATGATCCGCCAGATCAAACCGCTTGTGGAGCCGCGAAGCCAACTCAGCCTCGAAATCATTTTCGATTTATACCTGATGGTTTTCGAGCGCATCGACATTGAACACGGCACCTTCACAGCCGCAGAACTCAACCCTACCTGCCAGGAAATCCGCGAACGGGTTGGGATGGTGATTGAGCGGTTCGAAGCAGCATAAACTCACATTTATCTCAATCAAAATGAAATTTATAAGAAATTTATTTTCCTTATAAAGCTAACTGCAGCTCATAAAATAAGATAGTCATTACTTATGATGAAACCTCAAGCTGCTGCAATTAAATATCTAAGTAATTCAATTCAATATTTTCTTTTGTAAAAGGCCATTATAAAACTACAATGACAGATCAAAGTCGTGCAATGAAAAATTCATTCATGCAATGAAGGGTTAAGGTGACACGATGGCATATCTAAGTCTTGCAATGAAAGATTTATTTGTGCAATGAAGGATCAAGATGACACAATGACATAACAAAGTCGTGCAATGAAAGATTCATTTGTGCAATGAAGGATCAAGATCATACAATGACAGATTAAAACCATGTAATGACATGTGATTTTGCTGTAATAAATCTGCAAATGTGTTAATAAGAAAAATCTAAAATTAACTCAATAAAATCGTCATTCACAATCCTTAACACGACTTGCTAAACAAAACGAATTATTTGGGGTTTCAGAATCAACATTTGTTCTGTCACACAAATAAATAATCCAATAACGATGAAGAAACTTATAATCCTTTCAGTTTTTATGGGATTTATACAATCATTATCAGCACAATCGCTCAAAGAAGTAAAATACGCCGACGGTACACAGGAATTGAATGGGCTTGTTACCTCGAATTCAGGAAAGAACCTGCCGGGCGTGTTGATTCTTCCGGCGTGGATGGGCATCGATGATGAAGCCAAAACCGCTGCCCTCGAATTGGAAAAACAGGGCTACATTGCCTTCATCGCTGACATTTACGGCGAGGGAAACATCCCCACAGATTTTGCAAGTGCTTCTAAAATAGCAGGTCAGTTTAAAAACGACTACGCTTTGTACCAGAAACGCATTTCACTGGCGCTGGAGCATCTGAAAAAAGCCGGAGCCACGCGAGTGGCTGTCATTGGCTACTGTTTTGGCGGCACCGGCGCGCTTGAAACCGCCCGTGCCGGTTTTGATGTAACCGGAGTAGTGTCTATCCACGGCGGACTTTCGAAAGCTGCCGATCGCCCCAACGGCCCCATCAAAACCAAGGTTTTGGTTGAAAACCCGGCTGAAGACAAAGGCGTTACCAAGGAAATTTACGATCAACTGGTTCAGGAGTTGAAAGACGGAAATGCCGACTGGCAAATTATTACCTATGCCAACTGCGGGCATACCTTTACAAACCCAACGTCCAAAGAGTATAACGAAGTGATGGCCAAACGCGCGTGGAACCACACCCTGCAATTTTTGACGGAATTACTGAAATAAAAAACAGTCAATAAATTTTTATGCAAAAACAAAAAATAGCAAACACCAATCTGGAAGTTGCCCCAATTAATCTTGGCGGAAACGTTTTCGGCTGGACACTCGACGAAAAGCAGTCGTTCGAAATTCTGGATGCTTTCACCGAAGCAGGTTTTAATTTTATAGATACGGCCAATACATACTCCTGGTGGGTTAACGGTGTGGGCGGGCAGTCGGAAACCATTATCGGTAACTGGATGAAAACCCGTGGAAACCGTAACCAGCTTGTAATTGCTACCAAGGTAGGCTCGCAAACCAAGGACCACCCTGCCGACATCAGCAAAAAGCAAATCCTGAAATGCGTTGAAGAATCGCTGAGACGGCTTCAGGTAGATTGCATCGACTTGTATTACACCCATTTCGACGACGAAAAGACGCCGATTGAAGAAACCATGTCGGCCTACGATGAGATTGTCAGAGCCGGAAAAGTCCGATATATTGCAGCATCGAACCTCTCTCCTGCCCGCCTCACCCGATCGTTTGAGATGGCCGAAGAAAATGGTTTTCCGAAATACGTGGCATTGCAGCCACACTACAACCTGCTGGAACGCGCAAAATACGAAACCGAATATTTGCCGCTGGTTGAGCAATACGGGCTGAGCGTTTTCCCATACTGGTCGCTGGCTGCAGGTTTCCTGACAGGGAAATACCGGACGAACGAAGATCTTGGCAAAAGTGTAAGGGGAGCTGGCGTTGAAAAATACCTCAACAAAAGAGGGCTCGGTGTTTTGGCAGCACTCGACAAAACCGCAGCAAAGCACAACACGAAGCAAGCAACTGTGGCGCTCGCATGGTTGATGGCACAGCCGTACATTGGCGCACCAATTGTAAGCGCTACCAGTAAAAACCAGTTGAAAACCATCATCGATGCGCCGCAACTTAAGCTCGACACCGAAGATCTTTTGCTATTGGATCAGGCAAGCCAATAAAATTTACCGAATTGTAATTAGCAAAGCATAGAAAGTCAAACTTATCAAAGGCCGGATCAATGTTTTTTCAGGCAGCTTTTTTTGTCAGCATTACGAAACCATCATTTCTCTTTTTCCAAACCATTACTTTACACACGATAACGCAATCGTGCTGTAATTTTACCGCCGTTTTAGAAATCAGATATTGAGACGATGATTAGACAGTGTGTCATTATTTTTGGTTGCCTTGCAGCCGGGGAATTAATTACAGCCGTGACAAACATTAAACTTCCTGCAAGCATTATCGGGATGTTGTTGCTGTCGTTGTTGTTAAAACTTGGCTGGATAAAAGTTGAATGGGTAAAAGGCATTTCAGATTTTCTGGTAAAAAATCTACCGTTATTTTTTGTTCCACCCGGCGTGGCTGTGATGCTCTACCTCGATGTCATTGAAGCAAATTTCTGGTCAATTATCGTGGCGTCGCTGGGTAGCACTGTCATTGTGCTTGCTTTCACAGGCTGGACCCACCAGTACCTGAGAAAAAAAAGCACTTTTCGGATAAACGCCATGTACCGTAAGTCACCTGACATTCAAGAAAAATAACCAGTTCGATGAATAGTTTTTTTCAAAGCGAAGCTTTTATTGTTGCCTTTACATTTGCAGCTTATTTTCTGGCACAGTACATCCAGAAACGTACACGGCTCCTTATTCTCAACCCAATTTTGGTGGCAGTAGTCATCATTATCCTTTTTCTTTCAGCATTTAAAATCGATTACAAAGCTTTTCACGAAGGCAGCAAGCTCATCGAGTTTTTCCTGAAACCTGCCGTTGTTGCGCTTGGTGTTCCGCTCTATCAGCAACTCGAAAAGATAAAAAAACAAGCTATTCCGATTCTGGCCTCGCAACTTGTTGGCTGTGTCATCGGCATTGTTTCGGTCGTACTGATTGCCAAAGTGATGGGCGCTTCCAAAGAAATTATCTATTCGCTCGCACCTAAATCGGTCACCACGCCTATCGCCATCGAAGTTTCGAAAACCATCCAGGGCATTCCGCCGCTCACCGCTTCAGTTGTGATTGTTGTTGGTATTTTTGGTGGCATTTTTGGTTACACCATCATGAAATGGACTCGCGTGAAAAATCCCATTGCGCAAGGCCTTTCGA
>JAEWME010000337.1 GCA_023393265.1 Bacteroidota bacterium
TTCTACTTTAACACATTTAAATTCTTAGATACGAGTTATTTATATCTCGTTGTCTGATAAGGTGTCTGTCATGCATTCTGTCAAAGAACTGTTCTTCGGTCATTTCCTTATACAGCTTAAAAACAAACCATTCCTTTATATCTCTGGCAGAGAGCAATGGCAAATCTTCAAAACACCGTAGTTTTTCTTTCAGGATAAACGACGACACTAAAAAATTCAAAGCCACCTGGTGTTGCCAGGCCAGCCACTTTCGGGTCTGGAACTGGTCTAATCCGAGTATTTGCTTGGATTCTTTGATGCAATGTTCGACAAAGAACCGCTGTGCCTGCATGTACGCCAACGCTTGGTGTGTGTATTGTTCCAGGTTGGCATTGGTGAACGAATATTTTATTTCAACGGTATTTTTTGCGGACAATGTTTTGCGGATGACCAGCATCCGGGGTTCTATCTGGTTGATGCTTTTATTCCAGATAAATACACGTACAAAGTGATATTCCCCGGTAAGTTTACCTTTGGCTGTATTGCGTACCTGAATCTTTTCCCAATCAGCGGGCTGAAGGCCCTCCATGTATTCGGATACGCTTATGTCCGGAGTTGATGCTTTGAGCCTTTTGGGAGCTGGGCCCTTGGTTGACTTTCGCTGGGGAAGGTACAACTCCGGCTGATTGAGGTATATTTTTTGATCTGAATGGATGTCCAGCATGTAGATGTAGCCCATCTGGTCAATGGCCCTGGCAAGGTTGGCATCGTTGCCATAATAACCATCGCCCCCGATATAATCGAAGCAAACACCGTTCTGGATTTGTTGATCAATGATGTCAGCAGCCAATTCCAGTTTGGTTTTGAATGCCCTGTTCCCATTGGGTATTCCGGCTTCTTCACAACGATCAGGGTCATTGCACCAATCTTCAGGTAAATACAGCCTGGCATCGACCATCGAAGCAAAGTCACCATTGCTCAGGCAGGCAAAAACGGCGACTTGCGAGTTGGATATTTTGCCTACGTTGCCACAATACTGCCATCCAACACCAACGCTTTTGTCGCCTTTCTTGACCCAACCGCTTTCATCGATGATCAGCCCGGTTAGCTTTCTCTTTGGTAGTATTGCACTTACCTCTTTCGAAACCTGATCAATAACCGAACGCTCATCCCAATTGGATTCGGTAATGAAGTGTTGCATTTGATGGTAATTGGCATCAAGGTCTGCACTGATACGTTCTATGTTTCGTAATTCACTTTGCACTATTCCTTTGGTATAACGTTCTGCTTTATCAAAAAACTTCTTGGTGCAATTGCTAAATATATGTTTATACGGTTTAAGGTGATCACTTAGCCTCTGGGTCACAGAGGCCAGTGTTTTTCCATATCTGTTGTCTTTTTTACGTTGTATTAAACATTGCTCGGAACGATAAATTTGTTCTTTGATTACACTTCTAAAATACTAATAATCAATAACTAAGACAAATATAAAACAAAGAAAATCAATGGTTTATACGTTTATTTTTAATCTGTTAAAGTAGAATTAATATGACATATAGAAGATGAAGTGTTTGAGTTTTCTTAATTAGTTTATAACATAAGAAAAACAAAAGCACCCAGTTACAATTTAAATTTTTTCTTCTGTGCTTCAGCGGTCACAAACTTCATTATAGACTCATAATCTTCAACCAGAAAGTTCGACACCTCTCCGCTTTGGGTCACTGAAACAAGAAATCCGCAATTGATAATCAATCAGTCGCGGATTTTATTTTTGTCATTTGCACGAGATTTGCACATCTTGTTAATTTCTCATCTTTTAAATTGAATCATTGAGGGTGAAACAAACTTAATGAATTTCAATAAATAAATAAACTCCAAGGGACCGCCAGGCGCCTGTTTCAAATAAGAAAAGCCAAAGGGTCAGAATCAAAAGTTCTGGCCTTTTTTAATGTAGTCAGAAATGTCAGGTTTTCCCTTTTTTATGGACTGAAAAAATTGGAGTAAACAAACAAAAAGCCCCCGATCTGGAGGCTTCTGTGTGATATGTATCAAAACACTTATTCCTGGCATCTGCCCCGATTACTTTATTTGTACCATTTCAGCGGTGCGTTTAATGATTATTTCTAAAAGTCTCAAATCATCTAACTATCAGAACTTGTCGCATTTAGCCTCTTACATTGTCGTTTCAATACAGTAAGTCATTTAATATTGTTTCCGAAATTTGTATCAGCAGAATGATAAAATGCGCTGATGACAGCTATAAAAAACTTTTCAGAATATCAAATATTTAAAAAGAACACAATGACAGACAAAAGAACAATTTCAAAAGGCCGTCTCTGGACAGCACGAATTATGAGCGGAATCGTTATTCTGTTTATGTTAATGGACAGTATAATGAAATTTATCAAACCTCCTTCCATAATAGAAGGCACAGTTTCCCTTGGCTTTGCAGAGCATGATATTCTTACGCTCGGATTTCTGGGCTTACTTTCAACGCTGCTGTATGCTTATCCGAAGACCTCAGTTTTGGGTGCAGTACTGCTGACGGCTTATTGGGGTGGTGCCATTGCGACACATGTGCGGCTCGATAATCCTTTGTTTTCGCATATTCTTTTTCCGGTCTATCTGGCAATCTTAGCCTGGGGAGGAATCTGGCTGATAAATGAACAATTGCGCAATCTCTTTCCTTTTAAAAAATATGACAAACCTTAATTTGAAATTTTGAATTAAAAACAGTCATATTTTTTATCCAATTAAATTGGCTTTCATGAATTAAAATATACAATCATGTCAAATAACAAAGTAACATTACACCGGGTACTGGCTGCTTCTCCTGAGAAGGTATTCCGGGCATTTTCCAATGAAGATGCTTTTGCCTCGTGGCTGCCTCCTTATGGATTTGTCTGTAAGTTGCATCAAATGGAGTTCAGGGAAAAAGGAACCTACAAAATGTCGTTTACCAATTTTTCTACCGGCAATGGCCATTCTTTCGGAGGTGAGTTCATAGAAATAAAACCCAACGAATTACTCAAATACACCGACCGGTTTGACGACCCGAATTTACCGGGAGAAATGATAACTACGGTAAAGTTAAATGAAGTTTCATGTGGCACTGAATTGCACATTGTGCAGGAAGGTATTCCTGATGTCATTCCGGTAGAAATGTGTTACCTGGGTTGGCAGGAATCACTGGAAAAACTGAAGAAACTGGTGGAGCCGGAAATTCCGGATGCATAAAATAACTTGCAGACCAACAGTAATATTTATGTTAAAATAATTGGTAAATGGAATTCAACCCGAACAATAATATTGTGAAACGTTGCCTTCAAGGAATGGCCATGGAAGAACAAGGCAAGCCCGGGGAAGCAGGAAAACTATTCCTTCAGGCCTGGAATGAAGCAACAAACAACTTTGAGAAATTTCTTGCTGCTCATTATGTGTCACGGCATCAAAAAAATGTTCGTGATAAATTAAAATGGCTGGAAACGACTTTAAAGCATGCTTTAAATGTTAATGACGACACAGTTACGAGCGCCTTTCCTTCCCTGTATTTAAAAATCGCAAAATGTTATGAAGAAATAGGCGACTCCGGCAATGCAAAAAAGAATCGCGAGTTGGCGGCTTCGTTTAAGGATAAGCCTTCAGACAAAGGCCCTTTTTATCACGGAACTAAAGCAGACTTGCAGGTTGGTGATTTACTGACACCAGGGGGAAGTTCCAATTATAAACCTGAACTCAAAATGAACCACATTTATTTCACAGCGTTGATTAATGGTGCAGGACTTGCCGCAGCTTTGGCAAAAGGCGATGGAAGTGAACGTGTATACATTGTTGAACCTACAGGAAGCTTTGAAAATGATCCAAACGTTACGGATAAGAAATTCCCGGGAAATCCGACACGTTCCTATCGTTCCCTGTCGCCATTGAAAATTGTTGGCGAAGTAACCGACTGGGTGAGAATAACACCAGAGGAGCTCCACAGATGGCGTGAAAAGCTGGACAAAAACAAAGGAGAAATTATTAATTGATTTAAATGTTTTCTGGTCAGGAATCTGGATTGAGTAAGCATAAGAAACATGAGAAAAATAATTGCAGCAATCAATATGACGCTTGACGGGATTTGTGACCATACCGCAGGTATCCCTGATGAAGATTTACATCAACATTATGCTGACCTGTTAAGCAATGCTGGCGCTATTCTGTATGGGAGGGTAACTTATCAGCTGATGCAATACTGGCAAAATCTTGTAAAAAATCCTTCAGGTGAAAAATCAATGGACGACTTTGCTATGGCAATCGACAGAATACCAAAAATTGTTTTTTCACAGACCTTAAAAGATCCCAAGTGGGACAGTGCGAAACTTGCAACAAAAGAAATTGAAAAGGAAGTTTTAGAACTCAAACAACAATCGGGCAAAAATATTTTAGTTGGCAGTCGGAGTTTAATTATTCAGCTAATAAACCGTAATTTGATTGATGAGTTTCAGATTTGCATTCATCCAATGATAGAAGGAAAAGGTCTGCCGTTGTTTGACAAAATAAAAGACAAGACAATTTTTAGACTTTTAAAGACAAAAATCTTTGATTCTGGTGCAATCATTCTTTATTATGAGCCGGCAAAAAATGACAAATAGCCTGAAAACGACTCCAAATGAAAAAAGCAAATTACCGCGAATGGACAATATCGAATGGTGGAAGAATCCATCGATAAGGCCATTTTTTTCAGTGCGCATGGCCCGAGGCTCGACGTGCGGACTATGGTTGAGGAAGAATGTGCCGAGCGTTTCACAGGATTGGGGAACCAGCATTCTAAATGCCGAACACCACACCCCTGAAAAATAGAGCTTTTACTGAAAAGGTATGGAATTATCAGCGAATAAATTTATGCATTTAGCAACGTTTCAATATCAAACTTCTTCATTTTCATAAATGCATCAACAACCCTCTGCGCCCTGGAAGGATCACCCATCAGCTTTTCAAGAACCGCGGGTACAATTTGCCACGAAACGCCGAACTGGTCTTGTAGCCAACCGCACTGTTCGGCTTCAGGTACTGCAGAAAGCTTTTCCCAGTAATAGTCAATTTCTTTCTGCGTTTCGCACGGTACCACCAGCGACAATCCCTCGTTAAACCCAAACGCATGTTGAAGTGAACTGTCCATTGCCATAAATACATTCCCTTGTAAATGAAACTGTGCGTGTTTAACCGTTCCCTCCACATCCGGCTCTTCGGCTGTATATCGCGAAATTCCTACAACAGATGAAGGTTTAAATATCGCACTATAAAACTCAATCGCCTGTTCAGCCTTTCCGGCCTGTTTGCCTGTAAACATCAGCGAAGGCGTAAACTTCTGACCTACATCTTCCATTTTGCCAAACGATAATTGCCAGCTAACTCCGTATTTATCCTGTAACCAGCCGTATTTATCGCTCCATGGATATTCGTCTAATTCCATTAAGGCATGACCATGTTCCATTAATTTTGTCCATGCACTATCCACTTCCTCTTCTGATGTGCACACCACGAAAAATGAAATGGACGGGTTGATGGTAAAATGTGGCCCTCCGTTCAGGCACATAAATTTCTGCCCGGCAGATTCAAAAGTTACCACCATGGGATTTTCAGACATAATTTTAGTATGCTGAAATACCGAACAATAAAAATCTGCAGCTTCCTTTGCTTTCCCGTCAAACCAAAGACAAGGATACATCTGATTTTTCATTTTCCTTTAATTTACTGTTTTTCTGAAGGTATGTAATTTAACAGGACAACGCCGCTGTTAAACGTTCTTGTCCCGGTGAGTTTTAGGTTGAGCTGGTGTTTTATTCCGCTGAATATTGAACTTCCTTCACCAATTGCAACCGGGTCGAGCATTACCTGGTATTCATCAATCAGTTCGCTGTCTGAAAACAGGGAAACAATGCTTCCGCTCCCCAAAATGGTTAGGTCGTTCCCCGGAGATCGTTTTAGTTGTCTTACTTTCTCTACAATATCGCCATTCATCACCCGGGTATTCTCCCAGGTTACAGCTCCAAGAGTATTTGAGAATACTATCTTTTCAGCCTTGTTCATACCTTCAGCCACTTCAGGAAACAACTCTTTGGCCATTGGCGTCGGCCAGAAACTCACCATGTTCTCATAGGTTTTTCTTCCAAACAGCAGAACATTGTTTAACGCCAGCATCGTTTCCGAGTATTCAGCTTCTTCTCCTCCATGTTTGTGCCAGCCGATATCTTCATCTAAACCCTTGTAAAAACCGTTAAGGGTAATAAAATTGAATATGGTTAATTTTCGCATATCAGTATTGTTTTTCTTTCGGCGCTATCCCTTCTTTTCTGCACAGTTAAACATCCACAGTACTCCAAATTTATCAACACAACTTCCGAAGTAATCGCCCCAGAACATGTCCTGAAGTTCCTGTTCAATTTTTCCTCCTTCTGAAAGCGCGCTAAACAATTTTCGTGTTTCTTCCCTGGTATCGGGCTGAAGATTGATATACACATTGTTTCCCATATTTACATTGAAACCCATTTCCTTGCAGGCATCGGAACCCATCAACAGGTGTCCGCCCAAAATAGGTAAGCCTACATGCATTACTTTGTTGTTCAGCTCTTCGGGCAGCGGCCGCATATCTTCAGAATGAGGTACGTCTTTAAAACGCATGATGCCATTGCCGTAAAATTCAGTTCCAAATACTGTTTTGTAAAAAAGAAAAGCTTCTTCGGTGTTGCCCGGAAAATTTAAATAGACATTTACTGTTGCCATTGTATTTATATTTAAATGAATAATAAATTATCGTTCACAAATTGTTTTTAAACGTTCCAGCGCTTTTGGATACGTTTCTGAAAAATATTGCTTAAACATTTGATTTGAATCCAAATCGACTTTTAACAGTGTATTTCCATTCTGATTTTCAAAAGTGTAATTTTCATGTGCTCCAGCCCACGCGTCTACCTCCGGACCTTCCATTATTTCCTTTCCGTTAGAAATAATTCCAAGATGATGAATGCTTACAAATTTGTTGGGGATATTTTCTTCAATCCGGCTAATCATTCCTCCCTTATTGCCGTCTTTATCAGTGCCAACAAACCGGATTTCAGCTCCTTTTTCCCACGAGCCTTCAAAATTTGACGTTGGATTAAACACTGATGTCCATTCGTTGTAGAATTTTTCATCAAGCATCATAGAGTAAACTTTTTCAGGAGCGGCAATTATTAAAATCTCAAAACGAATAGTTTCGAGCCCGGCCCGAGTTTCAACGTATTTTTTAAAGTTGTTTAAAATTGCCTGCCATCCGAATCTTTGCATTTCGACCGGATTCCGGGTTTCAGCTTCAAAAACCTCTGTAAGCACGGCTTTATTTCCATTTTCAGAAAACGTAATACTTACTGTTCTGTCGTCGTCAAGAATTTCTTCAATTAGCTCGTTTTTCATCACTTTAGTGTATTTGCCGCTAAAATCAAATCCGAAACTTCCGTCTTTTGCCTCCATTCTCCAGGAAAATTTTCCTTCCTCGCGTAAATCGTTTTCTGCCCAGGGACAGCACCAATCATCGGAGGCAAAGTTCCAACGAGTTATATGCTCCGGTTTTGTCCAGTATTCCCATACTTTTTCGACCGGCATATCAATTTCTGTTTTTACCGTAACTAATGTCTTTTCACCTGTTTTCATCTTTAAACTTTTTATCGCTCTTTATCGTTTTTGTTTTGTCAGTATAAAATTATAGCTGTTAAAAGAAATTTGTGAAGTGTAAAAACGACAAACCGAAGGTAAATTACGACAAAATTGTCTTAAAATTTTAGAATGAAAAGAATTTCAATATTGGTTGCTGAAAACTCAGTTATTCAGTCAATCGCCGATCCCCAATATTGTTTTGAAACCGTAAACCGCTTCCTGAATTCCAATGGACAACCAACGATGTTTAAAGTTGAACTGGTTGGTGCTGAAAGAGAGGTAAAATTAAATAACGGACTCTATACCATCCGTTCCGAGAAGTTGGTGAATGAAGTTGAAAAAACTGATTTGGTAATTATTCCGGCCTTGTTTGGAAATATGCCCGGGGCCTTGGAAGCAAATAAGGAACTGCTTCCGTGGATTGTAAAACAATACAATTCCGGCGCTGAAGTCGCCTCATTGTGCGTTGGCGCGTTTTTGCTCGCCTCAACCGGATTGTTAAACGGGAAAAAATGTTCTACACACTGGGGTTTTATTGATGACTTCAGCAAAATGTTTCCCGAAGTAAATGTGCAGCATGGAAGTATTGTTACCGAGGAAAGCGGAATTTATTCCAGTGGCGGGGCAAATTCATACTGGAACCTGTTGTTGCACCTGGTAGAGAAATTTACCAACAGGGAAACTGCAGTTCTGACTTCGAAGTATTTTGCCATTGATTTTGGCCGGAACAGCCAGTCGTCTTTTGCGATGTTCAAAGGACAAAAACAGCATAACGATGAAGAAATCAGAAAAGCCCAGGAGTTTATCGAGAAAAATATTGATGAGAAAATTACGGTGGAGGAGCTGGCTGAAAAAACGGCGGTTGGAAGACGAAGCTTTGAGCGGAGATTTAAAAGGGCAACCCGGAATTCGGTACTGGAATACATACAACGCGTTAAAATTGAAGCAGCCAAACGAAGCATTGAAACAAGCCGGAAAAATATAACCGAAATAATGTTTGAAGTAGGTTACAACGATACCAAAGCATTTCGTTCCGCTTTTAAGAAAATTACCGGAGTTACACCCCTGGAATATAAAAACAAGTATAATAAAATTGAGTTGGAGTAACCGCTTTTAGAAACGATTTGGGTATACCCGAACAAGGTTGCTTTCTGCATTTTACGAGAATTATAAAACAAAGTTTTCACAAAAATTCGTCAGTTTTCTGGCTTAAAATAGTCAGGGATACCGCCATAAAATTTATTTCCTCTTCTATTTCGCCTACTTTTTAACGTTCATAAATTTCGTCATGGCCTCATAATCTTCAAACAAAAAGTTCGATACTTCTCCGCTTGGCTGCACAAAAAGGAAGTCACTAATGGCTCCCTTTTTTATTTTCCGTCATGTCGATTTACCAACTGATTTACACTAAAGATGGAAGCAAAATAAGTTATGCACGCAACAAATCATAGAGAATCGTCAGATTTCTCTACTTTAGTTGAGCTGTCAACCAGAGGGTATCGCCATAAATCTTCACTTTTTTTTCAATGATTTTCTGATATCCACAGATTAATCCCGGATAAAGGATATGCGCCTTTACGATCTCTATCCCCCATTTAATAAATTAAAATAATGACAGTCAAATAAAAGCAGGATTTGCGGTGTTTTTTTTTATATTTAAACCACCAAAAGATTATCAAAAAGTTAATGAATCAGATTTCACATTTTACATATGACATGAATTTGAAATTATTTAACGTTGAACTCTGGTTATTAATAGAACGTAAGTTTTCTATTTCATAAAATGCAGACAATTAACTTTGGAAATACCAATGAGTGCATCAAAAAATAACAAGCTGATAATCAACTCCACAAGAACTATCTTATTGATTACTTTGTTGGTTGCATTTTTATTTGACAAGAATTGTACAGCACATGTCGCACTCAAGCCATCGGATCTTTTCAAAACTCAAAATACCAACGACTCATATTTTAACCCCATCTATGCAGGCAATGGCGTAAACCACATGAATATTAACCTGGTGAACCTTGGAAATTCATCACTAAAAGCAGGCGACGAAATTGGCGTGTTTGATGGAATCTACTGTGTCGGCGCAGCGGTTATTCTGGATTCAGACCTAAAGACAGGATTATTGAGTATTGCTGCATCAGCCAACGACACTTTGGAAAGCAAGCCAAACGGTTACATCACCGGACACAAAATAAAACTGAAGTTATATAGAAATAACAGTGTATATGAGCTTTATTTCGATCTCGTCGATAATAGCAAAGATATCTTTACACTTGGAGGCACAATGTTCGCCTTCGTCGATTTCTCCCGATCAACAGGAAACACTTTTTTGGTAAGGCCATACCGATTCAACATTTATCCCGATCCGGTGAAAGACAATCTCGAAATTGAACTAAACTTTTTTTCAGGCGTAAGAGTTAATTGTAAGATTTTTGATTCGCTGGGGAAACTGATCAAACTCTTCCCTGGTGAAGTTTCTGAAGATAATAAAGCCATAGTCTGGGACTGTACAGATGATTACGGACAAAAAGTTAATCCTGGCTTTTATTACATAAGGATGCACAATGTTTTAAAAAAAGTAGTACTTGCTGATTAAAAGCTAAAAGCTTAGTCTATGAAGAAATTTTTACTCATCATATTATGCTTTTTCATTTCGTCCATGATTTTTGCACAGGGGCACTTTGTTCCGGCCTTCGACGGTGCTGGGCAAGAC
>JAEWME010000441.1 GCA_023393265.1 Bacteroidota bacterium
TGTATTACAGGTTCGGGGTCCCGATTAAATTGTTAAATGGTTGAATTGTTTGACTTCCCTATTCCGTCTGACAATCCAGCAATCAACCACATCTTTAAATTACTTTTCCGACCAAAACGGCAAATGCGTAAACGAAAGTTGCAAGGATAACACCGCGCGCAGCCAGATCGTATTTTAAACGATAAAATATAAAGAAAAAGGCCAGGTTTGGAAAAACACACAGACTGAGCAATTTCATCAAAATTTTCAGTTGCCAGATGTCGCGGACATAATCAGCCAAAGCAAGGTGACTGTATTTCATCTGGTAAAAACCTAGAAAAATAACGAGTGGCACAATCATCCCGATTGTCAACCCAACCAGAATCTGGTCGTAACGTTTTCGTTTGCGGGCAACCATTCTCAGAATCTCCAGCTTTTCATGGTTTCGAAAGTCTGGTAGCACGTCATATCGGCATCAACCGGAACCACCGACACATATCCATTTTGCATCGCGTGAATATCGGTTTCAGCAACATCTTCTTCGTAATTTTCGAAATAACCCGACATCCAGTAATATTCGCGCTTGTGCGGGTCGACGCGTTTATCAAATTCTTCCACCCATTTTCCTGAAGTTTGCCGACACACCTGCACACCTTTTACTTCGCCCTTCGGAATATTCACATTCAGGCAGATATAGGGAGGCAGACCGTTTTCGGCAACCTGCTGAAAAACGCGCGCAACGTATATTTTTGCCCTCGAAAAGTCAGCTTCCGGGTCATAATCGTTCAGCGAAAAACCGATTGACGGAACGCCGTGGATACAACCCTCGATGGCAGCGCCCATTGTTCCTGAATAAACCACAGAAATAGAAGTATTGGAACCATGATTGATTCCCGAAACCAAAAAATCAGGATAGTTTTCGAGCAACTGATTAAAGGCCAGCTTCACGCAATCGACAGGCGTTCCCGAGCATTTATAAACGGTGTAGCCAGGTTCTTCGCTAACTTTGGTTACCCTGATCGGATGATCGACTGTAATGGCATTCGACATTCCAGAACGATGACCTTCGGGGGCCACCACCACAACATCGCCAAAGAGGCGCATTACTTCAGTCAGTTCACGCAGTCCTTTCGACGAAACTCCATCGTCATTGGTAATTAAAATCAGGGGTCTCTCACTCATATTCTGTTCTTTTTTCAGTGCAGACAAAGATAAACGAATGTCGCCGACAAAATCCTTTTCAAGATAGAAAATAAGCCTGAAATATATTGAACCATTGGCTAAATTTCGACGTATTGCAGGCAGATAAACCAAGCTCACAGATAATTGTTCTTATCTCAAACTATCTAAAATCTGACAAAATGGAAAAGATGACAAACTCTGTTAACTGGGTCGAGATACCCGTTCTGAATTTCGAGCGCGCCAAAGAGTTCTATTCAAAGATTTATGAATATGAAATGTATGAAGAGATTATGGGGCCTTGGCGCATGGGCTTTTTGCCAATGGAAAGGGAGTCGCGTGGCGTAGGTGGCGCCATTGTTCAAGGCGGCGGCTACATCCCGTCGAAACTAGGTTCCCGCGTTTACCTTAATGGTAGCGAAGACCTGCAAAAAGTACTCAGCCGTGTGATTGGCGCCGGCGGCGAAATTATTCAACCTAAAACAAAAATTACTGATGAAATCGGTTATTATGCCATATTTGAAGATACCGAAGGAAATCATGTTGCCCTTCATTCTCCGAAATAAAAAATGACGCAAATGAATAGAGGCTGCTGATCGAAAAACAAAGATTAGCAGCCTTTTAATTTTTAAGACGTATTACAATCTCATCTCCTGTTTTCCATTTTCTCGAAATCTCGCAATACTCGGCCGGATGTGCAACATACTTCACATTACCATGATTTACCGTCGGATTCACCGCCCACTCCGGTATCCGGATAAAAACATCCATAAAACGCGTGTCGTCTCCTTCAACCAACAGGTGTATTTCATTACCGTCAGGATAGGTTGTTTGCTGGCTAAATTTCATGATGCCACCAGTTGTATGGTGATGCGTCAATTCCGAATCGCCAAAAAAATTCACAAAAATCCGATCGTCTACATGCGTGTATATAAATGATTTCAGGGTCGTGGCAGTCAAAACCGGTACCGGTTCATTGTACACAAGGTTATCAAGTGCGTCGGCGAATTTGATGTCTCCTGAAATTTTCAGTAAAGCCACGTTCAGCTTCGCCCATTTTTGCAGGGAAGAGACAGGCGAAATACTGTCTTTTTCCGCTTCTGCCAAAGGGATCAGATTCGTCCACTTTTTCGTTATTGTTTGCCAGGTACTGTCGGAAGGATTTTTCTGAAAATCGTTAACAAGCGCCTGTATTTCATCAACCTTTCCTGACAAAATACCCCAATGCGACTCAATTACTACGGAATCGAGTAACAACTTCGAGGCCAGTTGCGGCTGAATTACAACCTGATTTTCGGAAAAAGAAAGGGAATCGATAGGATCGAAACTTTTAATATTTTGAGAGCAACCCACAAAAAGAACAGTTGCGACAGTTAAAGTGAATATTGAAAATCGATTCATGGAATTATTTTTTGCTTTAAAACATTTTGATCGGTAAGGGGTTCATATAGCTCGTTCAATTTATTTATATTTGCATCACATTAAAAAGACCGGAACATGAAAATTATAGCAGTCGCCGCGGTCTACAAGCCCGCATTCTGACCCATTTCAACAACAGAAAGAGGTCTCTCCACATTTTTAACTTTCAGAATATTTATTTTTTAACTCATTTTTATCATGACCGGTAAAAACGTTTTGACTTTTTTTGCCCGAATTAAAACCATCCGATGGAATTCGGTATGGACTGACATAAAAGAAGCGGTTGCAGGTAGCGACCGTGATTTCACCAGCGACAGCATCGGCAAGGCGCTGCTTATCCTTTCCATTCCCATGGTACTCGAAATGATCATGGAATCGGTTTTCGCTGTAGTCGACATTTTCTTTGTATCGAAACTTGGCGCCGACGCCGTTGCAACAGTCGGTATTACCGAGTCGAGCATGACCATTGTTTATGCGCTTGGAATGGGACTTAGTACAGCAACCACCGCGCTGGTCGCCCGCCGGATTGGCGAAAAGAAATCCGGCAAAGCCGGAGCAGTGGCTTTTCAGGCTATTCTGGCCGGACTTGCAGTTTCGCTGATAATCACCGTTCCGGGCATCGTTTACGCCAAAGAATTTCTTGGCCTGATGGGCGCTTCTCCCGAGATGATTGAATCCGGCTACCTCTATCCGGCGATCATGTTTGGAGGCAATGCCGTCATTATGCTGTTGTTCATCATCAATGCGGTGTTCCGAAGTTCAGGCGACGCTGCCATTTCGATGCGTGTGTTGCTGTTTGCCAACCTCGTCAACATGATTCTCGACCCATTGCTGATTTTCGGGATCGGGCCATTTCCTGAACTTGGACTGAAAGGTGCGGCCATTGCAACAACCATCGGGCGCGGGCTCGCAGTTTGTTACCAGTTCTACCTGCTTTTCAGGGGTCACCGGCGAATCAGGCTCGAACTGGATCACCTGCGCATCAAATCCAAAGTAATGCTGAAACTTTTCAAGCTTTCTGCCGGGGGAATTCTGCAATACATCATCGCCACGTCGAGCTGGATTGCACTTTACCGAATCATTTCCGAATTGGGTCCCGAAACGATGGCCGGGTATACCATTGCCATCCGGATTGTGGTTTTCGTGTTGCTTCCTTCATGGGGACTTGCCAATGCAGCCTCGACACTGGTTGGGCAAAACCTAGGTGCACAGCAACCGGAAAGGGCCGAACGTACCGTTTGGATCACTGCTTTTGCCAACATGTCCCTGCTCGGATTGGTTAGCATCGTCCTGGTTATTTTTCCTGAGCCGTTTATCCGGCTGTTTATCGACGAAGCGGCAGTAATCGCAAGCGGATCTGTTAGCTTACGCGTTATCAGCATCGGGTTTATTTCTTACGCGCTGGGCATGGTGCTGGTTCAGGCTTTCAACGGAAGCGGCGACACCATCACTCCAACCCGCATCAACCTGTTTTGCTTCTGGCTGTTCGAAATCCCGCTGGCCTACCTGCTTGCAATTGTGTTCGACATGAAAATTCACGGCATTTCCATTGCCATAGTAGCAGCCGAAACGGCGCTGACACTCACAGCCTGGTATCTTTTCAGGAAAGGAAAATGGAAAACAGTGAAAGTGTAACTCCGGAACAGATGAATTTTATGCCTGCCCGCTCACTTTCCGGAGCGACAAGTTCCGGAGCTTTGGGGCGCTGGCCGTGGCAATGCCAACCACCAGCAAAGTTATCGCACCACCAAAAACCACCGACGGAACCAGCCCCATCAGGCTGGCCGTCGTTCCCGACTCGAAAGCGCCCAATTCGTTGGACGAGCCAATAAAAATGCTGTTCACAGCCGAAACACGTCCTTTCATCTCGTCGGAAGTGAAAAGCTGCAAAATGCTGCCACGAACCACTACACTCACAAAATCGAGCGCACCGCTAAGTAAAAGGCTGGCCGCCGACAGGTAAAAATTTTTCGAGATGGCAAAAACGATCATACACACGCCAAAACCAGCCACGCTGGTGAGCAACATCCGTCCGGAACGCCCAACAGGTGGATTGAAAGTCAGGTAAACCGACATTAAAATGGCACCAATGGCCGGACAGGCACGCAAAACGCCAAGCCCCTGCGGGCCTACTTTCAGGATATCAGAAGCAAAAACCGGCAGCATGGCCACCGCACCACCAAACAAAACTGCAAACATATCGAGCGAAAAAGCCCCAAGCAACTCCTGTTTCCTGAAAACATATTTAATTCCGGAGCCAATGCTTTCAAAGATGTTTTCTTCTTTGGTGGTCTCCCGCTTCACCCTGCCCGGACTTTTAATGAAAAAAATGAGCACAACGCATGTCAGGAAAAAAGAAAAGACCAGCGAATAAGCAGCAACTACGCCAAAGAAGCCATACATCAGCCCGCCAACTGCCGGACCAGTAACTGCTGCAACCTGCCAAACCGTGCTGCCCCAGGTAGCTGCTCCTGTGAGCAATTCGCGTGGTACCAACTGCCCCAGCAACGCATTATGTGCAGGCATCAGGATTCCGCGAACCAAACCGACCAGAAATACGGTCACAAAAATCGGTGTGGTGCCTTTCAGAAAAGAAATCAGGTGATGATCGGTACTTGAGCTCAGCAAAATAGCCGAACCGAGTAACAACAAAAAGCTGGTACGGAAAATGATTTTCTTGCGGTCCCACAGATCGACAAAATGCCCGGCAAACAAGGCGATACTTACCTGCGGAATCACTTCCGTTAAACCGATCATACCAAGCGAAAGCGGATCTTTGGTGATGTCGTACAATTGCCAGCCAACGATAACTGCCTGCATGAGGGTTGCCGACGTGAGGAAAAAACGATAGGCCATAAAA
>JAEWME010000362.1 GCA_023393265.1 Bacteroidota bacterium
AATTCAGAGAGTTCGTTGGGGTTCGAGTCGTCGACAATGATGGTTCCTTCGTCGCAGAGTTCTTTCAGCAAATTGTAATCATCCTGATTTCCGGTTTGCGAACCAACCACCACCGTTTTCATTCCAATTAACCGAAGTGCTTTTACCAAAGAGATTGCTTTGAACGCGCCGCCCACATAAATGGCAGCTTTCTTTCCTTCGAGATCTTTGCGGTATTTCTGAAGTGCCGGGATCAGGTGGCTGATTTCGTCTTTCACCAGTTGCCGGGCTTTCTCCATCATTTCTTCTGATTTGAAAAAGCGGGCTACCTCATAAAGCGCATCCGACATGTCTTCGATTCCGAAGTAGGAAACTTTCATGAACGGGATGCCATACCTTTCCTTCATGGTTTTGGCCAGGTAAATCATCGATCCGGAGCATTGAACCACGTTGAGCTGTGCTTTGTGCGACTTGCGGACATCGGCCACACGGCCATCGCCGGTCATGCACGAAACGAGGTTAACATCCATCCTGCGGTAATATTCAGCCAAAATCCAAAGTTCCCCTGCCAGGTTGAAATCGCCCAGGATGTTGATGCTGTGCTCCGGAACAGTAGTTGTGTCGTCAGTCCCAATCAGAGTTGCCAAAGCATCGCAGGCCAGTTTATAACCATCTTTTTTGGTCCCGTTAAAACCTTCCGACATCACCGGAATCACATCAACTCCTTTTTCCTTGCTCACTTTCCGGCAAACTGCTTCCATGTCATCACCTATCACTCCCACAATGCAGGTTCCGTAAACAAAAGCAGCTTTGGGTTTATAATGATCGATCAGGCCGACCAGCGTGTCGTACAATTTTCCTTCGCCGCCAAAAACCACTTCCTTTTCGCGAAGATCAGTTGTAAAACTGAGACGGTGAAGTTGCGGACCAGAAGAGAGCGAACCGCGTATATCCCATGTATATGCCGCACAACCAACCGGGCCATGAATGAGGTGAAGCGCATCGGCTATGGGGTAAAGTACCACACGCGATCCGCAAAAAACACAGGCACGCTGAGAAACCGAACCGGCCAAACTGGCTTTCCCACAGGCGATGGTCGCATCGTCTTTTCCTTTCGTCAGAATCTGACTTTCTCGTCCTTTCAGTATCTCGTCCATGTTTTTTAGTTTTAGTTTGATAACGGGGGAAGGTAGCGGGAAGCACCTCCCCCGTATCAACATTAAAAAGAAAATAGCCACCTCAATCCTCCTCACCCATAGGAGGATTTTTCTTTTCTGCCGGGAAGGCAGGAATGTCTTTAAATCCTGACGGGTAGTTAGCCCCGCCAGGATTATTCAAAAAGCAGGTTGATTAGGGTACAGATTTATATAGAACTTCTTTTCTGAAGAATCTCCGGCTACATGGTCAGTTCAAATGATTCTTCGGCAACAGTAGCGTCTTTATGATCCATGATGGCGCTAAGAAGTTTTTCGACGATGCGCAAGCCTCCAACATATCCGAGGGTAGTGAAATAGCTGTGGCCAATGCGATCGAGAATCGGGAAGCCCATGCGGACAAACGGTATTTTTTCGTCGCGAGCGATGTACTTTCCGTAGGTATTGCCAATGATCAGGTCAACCGGGTTTTCCTTGATCCACTGGTGCATCAGGAACATATCGGCCTGCGGGCCATTTTTATATTTAGCTTCCGGAACACGATCTTTCAGAATTTCTTCCATGCGCTCGTCGAAACGTTTGCCTGGAGTTCCGGATACAACGTACACCGGTTTCATATCCATGTCAACCAGGAATTCGATGAGCGGGATGATGTTGTCGGGGTCGCCGAAAACTGCCACGCGTTTTCCGTAGAGATACTGGTGCATATCGGTAATTACATCCAATAAACGACCGCGCTCTTCGGTAACCAATTCGGGTACTGCAACTTTTCCTGAACGGGACAATGCCTGAATGAAACGGTCGGTTGCACGGATTCCGACAGGAAGGTCGATGATGTCGAAAGGAACCTTGCACTGATTGTCGAGCGCGATGGCTGCTTTTTTTGTTCCCCATTCTCCAAGGGCCAGCGTGTGCATACTGTCGCCCATGCTCACCATTTCAGGAATGGTGGTTCCACCTTTGGGGTACATTTCGTATTTGCCGGTCATGGGCGTGTCGAGCACATCCGAAGTATCGGGCAGAAGCACCGATTTAATTTTCATCATCTTCAGGATGCGTTTCAGTTCGCGCATATCAGCGGGTTCAACCCATCCGGAGAGAATATTTAACTGACGGATCTTTTCGTCAGTCTTTTCAGCAAAATATTTCACAAAACTTTCGAGCATCGTGGCATAACCCGACACATGTGAGCCCACATAACTTGGAGTGGAAGCCGACAGCACATGTTTCCCGAATGGCACTTTACCTTCGTCGCGCGCTTTGCTGATGATCTGCACCAGGTCGTCGCCAATGGTTTCGGATAAACAGGTTGAGTGAACAGCAACAATTTCGGGTTCGTAAACCGTGAAAATTGTTTCGATGGCCTGCAACAGGTTGGCCTGTCCGCCGAATACCGAGGAACCCTCGGTGAATGAGCTTGTGGCGGCCATAACCGGTTCTTTGTAGTGACGGGTCAGCGCGCTCCGGTGATACGAGCAGCAGCCTTGTGAACCGTGGCTGTGAGGCAAACATCCGTGAACACCCAGCGCTGCATACATGGCTCCTACCGGCTGGCAGGTTTTTGCCGGGTTGACGGTCAAAGCGTTACGCTCTCTTACTTCTTTGGTTGTATGTCGTAGTAACATAGTTCTTCCTCCTGATTTTAAGCTTCAATTGTCATACTGCCCACCAACTCAGACTCGTTTTTCCAGGGGGCGTCAATCATTTTCCAGATGTTGGTAGCCAGCATTCTTTCCATCTCAAGATAGAAATTGATGGCGCCGCCAAATGCTGCGTAAGGACCACCGTAGTCGTAGCTGTGCAATTGTTTCAATGGAACGCCGTATTTCTGTACGACATATTTTTCCTTGATTCCGGCACAGAACATATCCGGTTTATAGAATTCGATGAGTTTTTCGGTTTCCCAATGGTTCACGTCGTCAATCACCAGCGAATTTTTGGTCATTTCAGGCATCATTCCATCGTAATCTTTGAAGCGGTAACCGCTCTTTTCGAGCTCAGCTTTGCGGGCAATAAGGTCGTCGCGGAAAAGCTTTTCGTCTTTAGTTACAGTAATTTCCTCGATGTTGCGGGTATCTGCGTCAATCTTGATATTCGGAATTACTTTGCGGCCTTCGTAGTCGTCGCGGTGAGCAAACTCGTAACCGGCAGAAACGGTGTAAATACCCAGTTCGCTAAATAAATCCTGGTAGTGGTGTGCACGTGATCCGCCGACGAACATCATGGCTGTTTTACCTGCAACTTTTGGTTTCACCGAATCTTTTATAGCATTGACTTTGGCCAGTTCGCGTTCGCAAATTTCGTCCACCCGGGCTTTCAGTTCGGCATCACCAAAAAAGTCAGCAATTTTCCGGAGCGATTTGGCTGATGATTCAGCACCGATGAAGTTTACCTTGATCCACGGAATACCATATTTTTCTTCCATCATCTCGGCGATGTAGTTGATGGAACGGTGGCACATAACGGTGTTCAAATCCGCGGTGTGTGCATATTCCATACTTTTAATGGTAGAGTTTCCAGAGAAAGTTGACAACAAAGTGATGCCAGCTTCTTCGAACAGGCGTTCGATTTCGAAAGCATCGCCACCGATGTTGTATTCGCCGAGCAGGTTGACCTGGAATTTTCCGGCACGCGGGCGGTCGTTCAAACCAACCACATTTTTAAACACACCGTTGTTGGCAATGTGGTGACCAGCAGACTGAGATACACCGCGGTAACCTTCGCAACTGAAACCAAAAATGTTGATACCAAGCTCGGCTTTCATGTCGCGTGCAACCGAATGAACGTCGTCGCCAATCAAACCAACCGGACAGGTTGAGAAAATACCAATTGCTTTTGGCTTGAATATTTCGAATGC
>JAEWME010000376.1 GCA_023393265.1 Bacteroidota bacterium
GCCTTTGATGTAGCAGTGTAACGGCGGTTGTCCGTTCAACTCCACGGCCAGGTTGATCACTTTTCCGCCGTAGAGAAAGCAGTAGGGTGGGGTGTCGGTCCAGCCACCGGCCAGATCGAGGCGCACCGGACTGCGTCCCCAGGCAATTTGGTCGGGCAAAAGCCTGATCTGCGGATCGACCGGGTTTTGCTGAAACTGGGTCAAAACTGAATCGCGCAGAAATTCAAACGCTTTTTGTTCTTCGGCCTGCCAGTCGTTTCCGCGTTTGCGTTCGACCGTTGCCCGAAACATATGCGAATGAATCGGCAGCCAGTTGTTTTCAGGCGTCGGCTGAACTTCGGGAAGCGGCAGATTTTTGGCGACAAATTCGTTGGACAGTTGATCCAGATCGAGCTGGTAAAATACCGAATTGGCGTAGTTGCAGGCAATGGCCGGAATGGCCTTCACGCGGTTTTGTTCGCTCTGTTTTTCGATGAGCGGGATGTTGCAAATGCGGCTTATTTCGTCGGAACTGACTCGTTTGGCATTGATCCAAAACTTCGTAAAATTTGAATTTTCCTCTGGTTGCGGGTCAATCAGCCACTGAATGAATGCCGAACTGATTGCATCTTTTTTCAGGATGGGAAATAACGGCAAAAACTGGATGTCTGTGCTTGAATTCTGCGCTGCAAAAACTTCGGAAAGGCCTCGCTTTTGCAGCCAAACACAGAGTGGAATGCCCATCAGTTGCGTCGAATCCTGACTGATCGTACCTCTAAAAGCATCGGCAAATCCGTAGTTTCGGACGATGACCGAGTCTTCATCCACGGGTACCAGGTCGAGGCAGTTTCCGGCGTGTAATTGCACATTCCAGTTGTTCTCCGGAATGTTGGTCAGCGCGTGGTTCGACGCCAGTTTCCAGCTTTCGGGAATGCTCGAATTTTCAATCCAGACATTGGTGTTTCCCTGATTCAACTTCAGTTTCAGGTCGGAATTCAGGATAAACATCGACGGGTGCGGCTTGATTTGCCTGTGCCAAATTTCGCGCTGGTCGGTGATCCGGTTCTGGATGGCGAGGTTCGAGGTAATCAGCTCCGAAGTGTTTCCCAGATGGTAAAATTCGCCTCCTTCCAGGTTGATCAGCGCCACTTTCAACTGGCTAATTTCGGGATCAGATTGGGTGGGTTTTTCGCCCAGCGCCGGTCCGAAATCGCTGTAGAGATCATAGTAATCCGGTATTTGGGTGCGGTAGGATTTGCCGTTCCAGCCGCTCCGCTTCATCAGAATGTCAACGGTTTTCGGGCTCAGCAGCCAAATGCCGATATCCATCAGGAAATAATACTGGTGAATGAGCTCGCTGATGGTTTGTGTGGATGGCTTTTGCAGCATGAACTGCAGCTTTTCGGGCGACTCGTGCCGCGCAAAAAAGACTCCGTGATTCGAAGCTTTTTCGGGCTCGATCCACATGCCAAAGCAAACCACGTCAGCATCCGGAATTTCAGGAATGCTTTTGCCCGAGAAGATCAGCGTGTCGCCGCTGGCAATCAGGGTATTCAGTTTCTTCGGAGCTTTGTCGAGTATTTGATCGAATAGCGGTGTCTGCAAATGAATAAGCCGCTGGTTGAGCTGTTGCCCGCGCGACCAGCGAAAAACCGGCATGGGCAACAAACTTTTGCCGAGTGGCGCATAAGCTGGCAACCTCCGGCTTTGTCCGCCTGCATGGATAATCACCCGTTTTTCTCCGAAAAGCCACGATTCGAAGTCGGTCTCTTGCTGCTCTGCGAAATACTCCGACAGCAACGAAGCGGTTCCTCCTCCCGAGCCAACACGCTGGCCATCAGGATCGGCCGACACAAACCAATCTGATGTTGGTAGCCTAGAAATTTGGTGAAATTGCGATATGGTATTGGACGGAACGGAGATGAGATGCTTCATTTTTTTGCGAATTCTGCGAATTAGGTCGAATTAAAGCGAAGTGTTGACGACTCTTTTATACACTAACGATTGACTGCCGAAATTAATCAGAATACCTAATTTTTGTTTGGATGCTTTTAAAGAATTTTGAAGCTGCCTGACATTGGAGTCATTCAAAGCAGGAATGGCCTTAATCTCAAGCACAATTGAATTATAGCATAAAAAGTCAGCGATGTAAAATTTCTTCAGTTTTTCGCCATCAAAGAAAAGTGAAAGTTTTGGCTGCCGCTGGAAAGGAATGTTTCTTTTCGCAAATTCCTTCTCCAGTGCTTCCTGATAAACTGCTTCCAAAAAGCCCGCACCAAGTTCTGTGTGTACTTTAATGCAGGCTCCAATGATTGCATAGCTTTCTTCTTTGAAAAGAATCTCAGCCATTTCGTTCAATTTGGTTAAATTCGTCTAATTCGCATTCAAATACCAATCATACAGTTTTTTAATTCCCTCATCGATTTCAATTTTGTGGTGCCAGCCCAGTGAGTGCAGTTTCGACGGGTCGGTCAGCTTGCGCATGGTGCCGTCGGGCTTCGCTGCATTGAACTCCAGTTCGCCGGTGAACCCAACTTTTTCGCGGATGAGGTAAGCCAAATCTTTAATGGTGATTTCCTTGCCGGTCCCAATGTTAATGTGTGTATTCCTGATTTCCTTCGGGCGTTCGCCGCTTGTTCCCGCATTGATGCGCACAAGGTCTTCAAAGTCGGTATTTTCGAGCAGGTAAACGCAGGCGTCCGCCATTTCTTCGCTCCACAGGAATTCCCGTAGTGGTGCTCCGGTTCCCCAAATCTCTACAGCCGCGGATTTCACGGATTGAGACGGATTTACACGGATGCCATATTTCGATAGGATTGTGATAATTTCTTCTTCGAAACTTTCTCCTGAAACTCCTTCGATCGGGCGTTTATAGAGGTCTTTTCGAATGGCTTCCCAGTTGTTTTCTTCGAGGCATTTGCCAAGATGCATTTTCCGGACCATTGCCGGTAGCACGTGCGATTTTTCGAGGTCGAAGTTGTCGTTTGGCCCGTAAAGGTTTGTAGGCATCACCGAAATGTAATTGGTGCCATATTGCAGGTTGTAGCTTTCGCAAAGCTTGATTCCGGCGATTTTGGCGATGGCATAAGGCTCGTTGGTGTATTCCAGTGGATCGGTCAACAGACAATCTTCGGGCATCGGCTGTGGTGCTTCGCGCGGATAAATGCAGGTGCTGCCCAGAAACAAAAGCTTTTTAACACCACTCAGGTATGCCGCGTGAATGACGTTGTTCTGGATCATTAAGTTCTCGTAGATGAATTGTCCACGATAGGTATTGTTCGCAACGATTCCGCCAACTTTTGCCGCAGCCAGGATGACATACTCGGGCTTTTCTTCAGCAAAGAAGGCATTCACGGCCTGAGTGTCCATCAGATCCAGCTCGCTGATGGATCGGCCAATCAGGTTGGTGTAGCCTTTCGACTGGAGGTTTTTCCAAAGTGCTGATCCAACAAGTCCCTTGTGGCCAGCTACATATATTTTTGAGTCTTTGTTCATTTTCATTCGAAGTAGTTCAACGTCCGGTATCCACCTTCTTTTAGCCAGGTGTCTTTTTTCATCAGTTTGATATCTGATTCCATCATGTCGGTGACAAGGCCCTGCAAATCGTAGCGAGGTTCCCAGCCTAATTGGGTTTTCGATTTGGTTGGATCGCCAATGAGTAGGTCAACTTCTGTTGGCCTGAAATAGGTCGGGTCAACAGAAACAATCACCTTCGACATGTTTTTGTCAACGGCATCAGGCATCATTCGGGCCTTGATTCCGCCGAGGTAGTGTTCGCCTACTTTTTCAATGAAAAGCTTTTCGTCAACACCTACGAGAATTCCTTTTTCATCCACGCCTTCTCCCTGGAATTCAACTTCAAGTCCGATTTCGTTGCACGACATCTTTACGAAGTCGCGGATGGTGGTAGTGATTCCGGTTGCAATCACATAGTCATCCGGTTGATCCTGCTGAAGAATCAGGTACAT